>JAGODZ010000086.1 GCA_017997975.1 Rhodoferax sp. | reverse complement strand
AACCCTTCAAGTAGCTCGCATGTTCAATTTCGAATGGGATGATCAAAAAGCGGCAAGTAATCTGCACAAGCATGGCGTGTCGTTTGATGAAGCAGTGAGTGTCTTTGGGGATTCGATGGCCTTGACTTTTTCGGATACGGATCACGCAGAGGTAGAGGAACGAAGTCGGACCTACGGAATCTCAAACAGACAGCGGCTTCTGGTCATCATCCATACAGAGCGTCGCAACGGCATTCGAATCATTAGCGCAAGAAAGGCAACCCGATATGAAAAAGGCATCTACGAAAATGGCTGATCAAGACATCCCAGAATTGAAGCGTGACCAACTGGGCAAGGGTGTGCGTGGGAAGTACCTGAAACACTTTACCCAAGGCAGCAATGTTGTCGTTCTGCAGCCGGAGATTTTGAAAGCATTCCCAACTTCTGAAGCTGTCAATAAGGCTTTGGCAAGTATGTTGGCTTTTGCGCAGGAGACGCAAGGTTTAACTAGTCGTCCAAAGGCGACAGCGCGCAAGCGCGCTGCGGTTTGACTCCAACGTAAACCCGCATCAAAGCGTCCGTGGTAGTCTATTTCTCATGAACCAAATTTCTATTGCCGATATTTTGGAACTGCCCGTGCAGGAGCGGATTCAACTCGTTGAAGTGATATGGGAAAGCATTGCAGCCTTCCCTCACGCCATTGAAGTTTCACCCGAGCTAAAGACCGAACTCGAAGAGCGCTTGGCCGACTTTGAGCGCAACCCAGAGGCAGGGTATTCCTGGGATCAAGTAAAGGCACATTTGAAAAACGGTTCGTGGCGTACCGCCTGAAATTTTCCGGTCGGGCCGTTCGCGAAATCGGCGAAGCGTTTGATTGGTATGAGGAACAAAGCAAAGGGCTCGGCTCTGAATTTGAGTTGGCTTTTGAACTTCAACTTAAACGCCTTGAGCAGGTTCCGCTTTTGTACGCGGAAATTGTGCCGGGCGTACGCCGCACACTCTTGCCACGGTTTCCGTATGGCGTGTTCTACACGGTCAAGAATGATCTTGTTCACGTTTTGGCGGTCATTCACGCTAAAGCAGCCAGGTCGTTCAAAGTCAGGGCAATGGCAATGGCAATGGCAGGGGGAGGCAAGCGCTTTGGAATGCTGCCTTGCATTGACTTGAAGGCATTTAAGCCTTTTAGGCCTCTAACCCACGCTGCACCTGCGTGAGGTGCTATTGATTAGGAAGCAATTGAGCGGTTGAAACCGGCGATAACACCCGACGGCGAATTTGATCGCGCCATATTCCGCATACACCGCAAATTTTCGCCATGCTTCGTCGCTCCAACACGGTCCGCCGTAACGGGTTGATACCGGGTCCGCAAAAAACGCCGCCATGGGCTCGAAGTTGTGTGCCGTGAAGGAGCGAAGTAGCAGTCGCTCCGTAGTGAAACGGGGAATGCTGTGGGTCAGGGGTGTCAGGCAATAGAGGAGGGCGTCTCAAACCCCATTGATCACGGCATCCATCGCCGCCACAATGTCGTCGGCACGGTCGCGCAAGGACGCCAGTTTGGACTTGAGGTGACGCTTGTCCAATGGCGCGGCCTCAAAAGGAACCAGCATCAAATTCTGCCCGCCCACTGCCACCATGGGGCACAAACGCCGAGGCATGCTCTCGGGTGGTAGCGTCGTCAAGGCCAACGGAATCACCATGCGCGTGGCCAGTGCTTTCAGCAAATCGCTCTGCACATCGACCACATAGGGGTACACCTCACGCAGGCGTGGGCTGGGGTTAGGGTACACGTCGTATTGCATCACCACACGCGCAAGTCGTCACACCATAGGCCGCTCTTGTCAAATCGGTCATTCTGTTCGTCAATCCAGGCTTTGTGCGTCGCCGTGAAGTCTCGTTGCCGTTGTGCGATAGAGGTGCCGCTGGCACTGATCTTGAGCGCCTCGAATTGCTGCAGCGACAAGATGACGCTGTCAATTCGCCCATCTTTTTCGACGAATACCGGCTCAATTTTTGCCTGTGAACAGACGTAGCCGAACCGATTTTTGGCCTCTGTTGCTGTCACTTGCATGGCAAATGCTCCCGTGATTGAAATGGCTATTTTAGCCAATTCAATCAAAGTAGGGTAGGTTGCGAACCCTAGGCAAAGCGTTTGTCTTGTTCCGATTCGGGGGCGCTTACTTCTGCCTGTCCATGCCGCCAACGGCCGGTGACCTGCGACAGTGCGTGCCTCTTTGCCAGGGAAAATACACTCGCATTGACTTAAAAATGTTCAAGCCTTTTAGCCCTCTAGCCCATGCTGCACCTGCGTGAGGTGCTATTGATTGAGAAGCAATTGATCGGTTTAAGCCTGCTCCAACGCCCCGCGACGAATCTGGTCGCGCTCTAGAGACTCGAACAGCGCTTTGAAGTTGCCTTCACCAAAGCCGTCATCACCCTCGCGCTGGATGAACTCAAAGAAAACGGGGCCAAGCTGGGTTTCAGAGAAGATTTGCAGCAGCAGGCGCGGCGCGGCGCCCTCGGTGGTGCCGTCCATCAAAATGCCGCGTGTTTGCAATTGGGGCACGGGCTGGCCGTGGCCGGGCAGGCGGCCTTCCAGCATGTCGTAATAGCTTTCGTTGGGGGCGGTCATCAGCGGCACACCGGCCAATGCCAGCTTGTCCACGGTCTCAATCAGGTGGTCGCAAATCAGGGCAATGTGCTGAATGCCTTCGCCGTTGAACTTCATCAAATACTCTTCGATTTGCCCGCCGCCTTGGCGTGCCTCTTCGTTCAGCGGGATGCGGATTTTGCCGTCGGGTGCGGTCAGCGCTTTGGAGGTCAGGCCGGTGTACTCGCCTTGGATGTCAAAGAACCGAATTTCGCGAAAGTTAAACAGTCGCTCGTAAAAATTGGCCCAAAACGCCATGCGACCGCGGTACACGTTGTGGGTCAGGTGGTCAATGAGCTTCAGGCCGTGGCCCACGGGATGGCGGTCCACGCCCTCAATGAAGACGAAGTCGATGTCGTAAATCGACTTGCCATCTTCAAAGCGGTCAATCAGGTAAAGCGGCGCGCCGCCAATGCCTTTGATGGCAGGCAGGTTCAGCTCCATCGGGCCAGTTTTGATTTCGATCGGTTGGGCGCCCAACTCCAAGGCGCGGTTGTAGGCATGGTGCGCATCTTTGACGCGAAACGCCATGCCGCAAGCGCAGGGGCCGTGCTCGGCAGCAAAGTAACCGGCCACGCTTTTGGGTTCACGGTTGACGATGAAGTTGATGTCACCCTGGCGGTACAGCACCACATCTTTGGAGCGGTGCTTGGCCACCAACGTGAACCCCATGCGCTCAAAAACGGGTTCGAGCAGGCCGGCGGTGGGGGAGGCGAACTCGACGAATTCAAAGCCCATCAGGCCCATTGGGTTGTCAAACAGATCAGCCATGGTGTGTCCTCTTTGTGAATTGGTTGGCAATGCAGTAAACCCAATCATCCTGCAAGTGGGGCGCAGTTTTATTGCTAAATTACATTGAACTACGCTGAATTTTGTTGAGTAGTTTGGGATGGCTTGTTGGAAGCCGATGACAGAAATTTTGATGTCTTGTTCATTCCCCCCTCTCCCACAACCCCTCTCCGCCCCGCCGAGCGAGAGAGGGTTGGGGAGTGTGTGGGGGTTGTAGCGTAAGAATTGCTGCACATTTAATAGCTGCTTGCGCAGTTCCAATAAGGGCTAGCGGAGTAATACACCGAAACGATGACGGAAATAATGACGTTAAAAAGGAAAAGGGAGTCGCCATGTATATTGACCCCATGAACATCAAACCCATCCACCACCGCGCCGACCTGGTGCGCATTGCCATCCAAGCCATGACCGAGCGCGGCTTAGAGCCTGACTTTTCTGAAGCGGTGGAGCGACAGTTGGCTGCAATCAGGGGGCCGAGTGAAGAGACGGGGGCGGGCATTCGGGACCTGACCCACTTGCTGTGGTGCTCGATTGACAACGACGACTCGCGCGACCTAGACCAGCTCACCGTGTGCGAGGTGCTGGACAACGGGGCGGTGCGCTTGTGGGTCGCTATTGCGGATGTGGACGCGCTGGTCAAAAAAGGCACGCCCATCGACGACCACGCGCTGTTCAACACCACGTCGGTCTATACGTCGGCGGTGATTTTTCCGATGCTGCCCGAGCGTTTGTCCACCGACCTCACCTCACTCAACTTCGGTGTGGACCGGCTGGCCGTGGTGACCGAGATGGTGTTCAATGCCGATGCGTCGCTGGCCGGTGCCACCGTGTACCGCGCCAAAGTGCACAACAAAGCGCAGCTGGCCTATGACGCTGTCAGCGCCTGGATAGAGGGCGAGGCCGACTTGCCTGAAGCGGCGAAGCGTGTGGTGGGCATGGAGGCGCAATTGCGCACGCAAGACGCGCTGGCCCAACAAATGCGGGTTCGTCGTCGCCAAGAAGGGGCGCTGGAGTTAGAAACCATTCAGCCCAAAGCGGTGTTTGCGGGCGAGGCGGTGGTGGACATCGTGCAGCAGGTACAAAACCGCGCCCGCCAGTTGATCGAAGAGGTGATGATTGCCACCAACGGGTGCACGGCGCGGTATTTGGCGGCACAAGGCGGGGTGTCGTTGCGCCGGGTGGTGCGCTCACCCGAGCGTTGGCTGCGCATCGTGGCGGTGGCCCGCGAGTTGGGTGAAACGCTGCCGCACCAGCCGGACTCCAAAGCGCTGGAAGACTTTTTGGCCAAGCGCCGCCGCCTAGACCCTTTGCGCTTTCCTGATCTGTCGCTGGTCATTGTCAAGCTGATGGGCTCGGGCGAGTACGTGGTGGAGACGGCGGGTGAGCTGCCGGTGGGCCACTTTGGTTTGGCCGTGCATGACTACACCCATTCCACCGCGCCCAACCGGCGCTTTCCTGATCTGATCACCTCCCGCCTGCTCAAGGCCGCCTTGGCGGATGAGGCGGCGCCCTACAGCCCCACTGAGTTAAGTGTGTTGGCCACCCATTGCACCCAACAAGAAGATGCGGCGCGCAAGGTGGAGCGGCGGCTGCGCAAGTCCGAAGCGGCGCTGTTGCTGCACTCAATGATTGGCCAGCACTTTGATGGACTGGTGACCGGCACGGCGGCAGAAGGCGTTTGGATTCGGGTGTTTTCTCCCCCGGCTGAAGGCATGCTCATGGGCAGCCGGGTCGAGCTCAAGGTGGGTGCCAAAGTGCGCGCCAAGCTCGTGTCCACCGATGTGGAACACGGCTTCATCGACTTCTCGCCAGCGGACTGAGCGGCTCCGTGCTGGGCCGCACGCCAGCGGCCTGGCGCTTTGGCTCTTGTTCAGGGTTTGCGTGAACCCGCCACCAGCAAGACCAGCCCGGCGGCAGCGGCGGCCAGCCCCAACCACAGTGGAATGTTGACCCGTTCTTTTTCGACGACTTGCAGGTGCAGGGGACCCATGTCCGCCGTGTGGGTGGCCTTGGTGTAACTGAAGCCGCCATACGCAGCGCCCAAGACGCCCAGCACGACCAAAATCAGACCCACGAGTTTGCTTGCATTCATAACGTTCTCCTGTAGTTGCTATTAACGGCCGATGAGGCGCACCAAAAACATGACCACCGCGATGACCAGCAGAATGTGAATGAAGCCCCCCATCGTGTAAGAGGACACCATGCCTAACAGCCACAGGATGATGAGAACAATGGCAAGGGTTTGTAGCATGGGGGTACCTCTTGGGTGGATGAATCGGTCAAGAGGAGGAGTGTGCAACGCATTGCCTAAGCCGTCCGTACGCCAGCGCACCGACGGTTTGCGGCCCGAGTTCTAACATTCAACCATGGGTCGCAGAACGGCCCATGACTGTCAGTCAACCCTTCATCATTTCAAGGACGTTCCATATGAACAAAAATCAAGCACACGGTATCGCCACAGACTTGGTCGGTAAAGTGCAAGAAACCGCTGGGAAAATCATCGGTAACCCGTCGCAAGAAATCAAAGGCGTGGCCAAGCAGATCTCCGGTCAAGCCGAAGAAAAATTGGGGGATGCCAAAGAGGTGCTGCAAGATGCCCGTGATGCGGTTAAAGAAGCTCGCAAATCGGTTTAATCTCTGATTAGCCAGTCAAAAGAGCGGGGTGCCCATCAGGCACCCCGCTCTTTTTTAGCGAAGAAAAAAGGGGCTTACTTCTTCGGTTTGGTCACTTCATGGCCCACCACCCCGCCAACTGCCGCGCCTGCGGCCGTGCCCAGCACCCCACCCCCCAGCACGGCACCAGCGACGCCACCCACTGCCGCACCGGTGGCGGTGCCTTTTTCTTGCTGGGTCATACCGGCACAGGCACCTAAGAGCGATACCAATGCCAGGGCGGGCAAGACCTTGAACAAGCTGTGATTGAGTTTCATCATAAATTTCTCCTAAAAGTGTGAACGACAACACACCGTGGCCTGCAGCGCGCCCAGCAACGAATGAAACTTCATTGTGGTGACAAGTGGGGAGAAGTTCTGTGCGCTGGCACACCGATGCCGAGCATAAAAATGACCGCTATTGAAAGGTGAGCATACTGCCCATGATAGACAAGGGCTAGCGCCACATTCATGCCTGTTAAGTCGGGCCCCTACATCAGGGGTCGGGTGAAGCCTGCCTGTGACCTGAGCTCAAAGAAATGGGAGATCGGTTGAGTGGACGATGCCTTTCGCTATGTGTGCCACCACACAGACGCTGGCAGGCTCTCGCATTACGCTTCATTCACTGCCATGGTCAGCACACCGGTCCAAGTAGCCAATTCAAGGCTCACGCTGGGCGGGTGCTGGGGCCCCTCGCATCTGTTCCACAAGAAAGCCCCACCCCTTGAACACTATTTGGAAAACGATTCGCTGGCTGGTCGCTTTGCTGCTGTTGGCCGTCGGCGTGGCCTTCAGCGTGTGGTCATACCAACAGATGGAAGCCGCTGCCAATCACCGTGATGATTCCAGCATTGCCATTGGCGCTGCCCAAGATTTGTTGGCCGCCTTGTTTGACGCGGAAACGGGCGAGCGCAGTTATGCATTGACGGGTGACGCCATCTATCTGGCGTCTTATGCGGCAGCGCGAGAGACCTTGATGCCGCACCTGCAGACGTTGCGTACGTTGACCAGCGGCGCTGCGGCCACGCAGCATGTGGACGCGATTGCGCCATTGCTGAGCGCCCAGTTGGCCCAAATGGAAAAACGCATTGCGCTGCGTGGCCGTAGCAATGCGGGAAGCACTTTGTGGCTGATCACTAGCGAGGCCGAAAAACACCTGATGGACGAGATCCGTTTGGAAGTGCGCAACATCGTTCGCATTGAAACCGATCTTCAGTTGGCGCAAAACAAACAGTTCGACACAGGGATGCGCCAGCTTTTCTTTACCGTTGTTGTCCTGTCTGTGGTTGCGGTGGTGTTGCTCTTGCTGTTTGCCTGTTCCTACTACCGCGCGTTGCAGCAGCGCATTAAAAACTTGGTGCATGGTGAAACCCTGCACCTGTTGGCCGCGCAAACGCAGACCAGCGAGCGTTTGCAAGAGGCCAACCGAACGCTGCAAGCCAGTGAGCAAAAATTGTCCATCACCCTCAGCTCCATTGGCGACGGCGTGATTGCCACCGATGCTGACGGTGGCGTGACCTTGCTGAACCGAGTGGCAGAAGACCTCACCGGCTGGACCCTGGCACAGGCGGTGGGGCGGCCCATTCAAGACGTGCTCCACATCGTTCACAAAGAGACCCGCGAGCTGACCAAAAATCCGGTGGCAGAGGCGCTGGCCCATGGCAGGGTGCATGCCATGACCAACCACACGGTTTTGATTGCCCGTGATGGGCGTGAATTTGATATTGCCGACAGTTGTGCACCGATTCGGGATGTGCACAGGCAGGTGGTCGGTGCCGTGCTGATTTTTCGCAATGTGACGGCGGACTATGTCGCGCAACAGCAATTGAATGACAGTGCGGCGCGCGTGCAAACGGTTTTGAACACCGTGTGTGATGGCATTGTGACGCTGCATGCCCAGGGCGACATCATCGAATCCGCCAATCCGGCGGTCGAACGTTTGTTTGGCTACAGTGCGGCTGAGTTGAAAGGCCGGGCTTTCGGCGTGTTGATTCCCGAGTTGGATCAGTCGCATTGCCAAGTCTTGTCAGAGCAGGGCGACGTGCTTGCCTGGCCCCCCACGGCGGCTGTGAGCCGGGAAGTGGCGGGCATTCGCAAAGATGGCAGTGCATTTCCGCTGGAAATCACGCTCACTGACATGGTGCTGGGTGGGGAGCCGTATTTCACTGGTGTTTTGCGCGACATCAGTGCGCGCAAGCAGGTTGAAGAGGCGTTGCGTCAAGCCGGCGCACTTCAAACCGCCATTTTCAACAGCGCCAATTTCTCTTGCATTGCCACCGATGCGCAGGGGGTGGTTCAGATTTTTAACGTCGGTGCTGAGCGAATGCTCGGTTACGCCGCAGCGGATGTGATGGACCAGGTGACACCCGCTGAAATTTCGGATCGCCAAGAGCTGATTGACCGCGCCCGCGCGCTCAGTGCGGAACTTGAAACCCAGATTGCCCCCGGCTTCGATGCGCTGGTGTTCAAAGCCTCACGCGGCATGGAAGACATTTACGAGCTGACCTACATTCGCAAAGACGGCAGCCGCTTTCCAGCCGTCGTGTCTGTCACCGCGCTGCGCAGCGAAGACAACACCATCATTGGCTACTTGCTGATCGGCACGGACAACACGGCGCGCAAGGCGGTTGAGGCGGAACGCGCCCAGTTGAATCAAGCATTGGAAATAAAAAACGAGGAGCTGGAGACCGCCAGAGCCGCAGCCGACAAAGCCAACCAAGCGAAGTCTGACTTTCTGTCCAGCATGAGCCACGAATTGCGCTCACCGCTCAACGCTATTTTGGGGTTTGCCCAGCTGATGGACTCTGGCCAACCTGCGCCCACCCCGGAGCAGGCCAGCAGCATCCAGCAAATACTCAAAGCGGGTTGGTATTTGTTGGAACTGATCAATGAAATTTTGGATTTGGCGCTGATCGAATCGGGCCGGCTCTCGATGTCCATGGAACCCGTTTCTTTGAACGAGGTGCTGACCGATTGCCAAACCATGTTTCAACCGCAAGCAGCAGGGCGCAGCGTTCATTTGCATTTTCCGGCAGTGAAGCCTCTGTGCTTTGTGGAGGCAGACCGCACCCGGCTCAAGCAAGTGTTGGTGAATTTGCTGAGCAATGCCATCAAATACAACCGAGATCACGGCAGTGTCGATGTGAGCTTTAAGACAATTGGCGCAGGCCGACTGCACATCAGCGTGCGCGACACAGGAGAAGGGTTGTCCGCCCACAAGCTGTCGCAGCTGTTTCAGCCGTTTAACCGCTTGGGCCAAGAGGACAGCAGCGAGGAGGGCACGGGCATTGGCCTGGTGGTGAGCAAGCGTTTGGTGGAGTTGATGGGCGGCGACATTGGCGCTTTGAGTACCGTGGGCGTCGGCAGCGAGTTCTGGTTTGAGCTTAACTTGGCAGAGCCCCATGTGCTGGCGCTGGACGCGAACCCGATGGATGTGGCCTCTTTCCCTCTGAGCGGCGATGGCATTGCCCTGCGCACCCTGTTGTATGTGGAAGATAACCAAGCCAATATGGAACTGGTGGCGCAACTCATTGCGCGCCGCACGGACATGCGCTTGCTGCGGGCCCAAGATGGGTTGCGCGGCATGGCCATGGCACGGGTGCACCAACCGGACGTGATTTTGATGGACATCAATCTGCCCGGCATCAGTGGCTTGCAGGCCTTGGGTTTGCTGCGCGATGACCCGGTGACGCGGCACATCCCGGTGCTGGCACTGAGCGCCAACGCCATGCCGCGCGACATGGAGCGCGGCATAGAAGCCGGGTTTTACCGCTACCTGACCAAGCCGATCAAAATCAACGAATTCATGCAGGCACTCGATGAGTGTGTGGCCTTGGGTGCCGACGCCCGGACGCCGACGCCACTTGGCCTCAATGCCCCCCAAAGAACCGATTAGGAGCGACCCCATGATTGAACCCACAGAAATTTTGAATGCCCGCATTCTGATCGTCGACGATCAGGAAGCCAACGTGCAACTAATGGAGCAGGTGCTGCAAAGCGCAGGGTACACCGGGGTCACCTCCACCATGCGTCCTGAAGAGGTGTGCGCGCTGCACCAAAAAAACAATTACGACCTGATTTTGTTGGACCTGCAGATGCCTGTGATGGATGGTTTTCAGGTGATGGAGGGGCTCAAAGCCAGCGCCACCGACGCCTATTTGCCGGTGATTGTGCTGACCGCCCAACCGGGTCACAAACTGCGCGCGCTGCAAGCGGGTGCCAAAGACTTTGTGAGCAAGCCGTTTGACCTGATCGAGGTGAAAACCCGCATCCACAACATGCTGGAAGTGCGCCTGCTGTACAAGCGCTTGGCCGATTTCAACAAAGTGTTGGAGCAAACCGTGCTGGAGCGCACCGCCGAGCTGCGCGAGAGCGAGGCACGCTACCGCAGCCTGACTGAACTGGCCTCAGACTGGTACTGGGAGCAGGACGAAAACGGCGTTTTCACCAAAGTGTCTGGCCCAGTGCTGGAGCTGTTGGGCATTCGCGCGCAGGGTTCGGTGGCGCAGGGCCAGGACGGGCAGGCGAGTGATTGGGACGCGACGGACCGCGAGACCTTGCTGGCCAGCATTGCCGCGCGTGAACCCTTTTTGGACTTTCCGTTTCACCGGCTGAATGCCGACGGCTCTCGTCAGAGGTTTCGCGTCAGCGGCGAGCCCATGTTCAGCCTGAATGGCCGCTTTTTGGGCTACCGGGGCATAGGCGTCGAAGTGTTGGACGCTGCTTCAACGTGAACGCCATGGTAATGACCTCGTCCCCGTCCCCGCTCCATTCGCCGATGCAAAACCAATTGCTGGCGGCACTGCCAGCCGCCGACTTCGCCGCCATTGCCGAGCACCTCGAAGGGGTGCCTATGCCGCTGGGTCACATGTTGTACGAGCCTGGAACCCAGTTGCGCCACGCCTACTTTCCCACCACCTCCATCGTCTCGCTGCACTACGTCACCGAAACCGGTGCGTCAGCGGAAACGGCGGGGGTGGGCAATGAGGGCGTGGTGGGGGTGTCTTTGTTCATGGGGGGTGACACGACACCCAGCTCAGCGGTGGTGCAAACAGCGGGTCACGCCTACCGGCTGGACCGCCACGTGCTACTGCAAGAGTTCAACCGGGCGGGTGCTCTGCAGCGCTTGCTGCTGCGCTACACCCAGGCATTAATGACCCAAATGGCGCAATCTGCCGTGTGCAACCGGTATCACTCGGTGGAGCAGCAGCTGTGCCGCTGGTTGTTGTTAACGATGGACCGGGTGCCTGCCCGCGAGTTGGTCATGACCCAAGAACTGGTGGCCAGCATGTTGGGCGTGCGCCGTGAAAGCGTGACTGAAGCGGCGGGCAATTTGCAAACTGCAGGCTACATCCGCTATCGCCGGGGCCATATTGCGGTGCTGGACAGAAAAGGCTTGGAAGCGCGGAGCTGCGAATGCTACGGTGTGGTCAAGAAAGAACTGGGCCGTTTGCTAAACGACGTCAACCAACGCCCTTCAGACTGAACCTGTTGCCTGCACTCCCGCTGCGACTGGATGGGCAGTGGCTTGCAACAAGGCGGGGTGAGGCGACCCCGATGAACCCCTGCCTCAGGCCTTCTTGATGAAGTCTGAGGCGGGAAGTGCTTAAGGG
>JAGODZ010000085.1 GCA_017997975.1 Rhodoferax sp. | reverse complement strand
ACATCACCCAGTGCACGGAGCTCAACAACTCCAAGCCAACAGGGTCTTCATAGCCTTCGATCAGCTCGGTGACACGGTCCATACGTTGGCGGATCAGCGCGTCTTCCTGCAAGAATGCCTGCGCCTCATCCACCGCACCCGGCAGTAACTCGATGGCTTTGGTGGGCGAGTCTTTTCCGTCGCCATAGCCTTGGGTGTAATGGCTCTCCAGACGAATCAACACCTGCCGCAAGTTCTTTGCGTAGGGGCCAAAATCTTTGGCTTCGTACTGCAAACGCAGGGGCTGGCCAGCAGCCTGCATAAAATACATCAGCTTGTGAATTTCCAACAGACTCACAAACGGGTCGAGCAAGCCTTTCAGGTAGCGGTCCATCAGCGCGATCAACGCGGCTTGACCAATGGTCATCTTGGGGCGCTCAGTGCGGTTGGGCATGTTTGCCGCCGCTGGCGTTGCGCCGGGGGCAAACACCAATACGCGCACATCAGGCAAGTCGCCCAGCGCTGATTCAATCATGGGCCGCACCTCGGCCCAATCCAGCCCGCCATGCCCACATCCCAGCGGGGGCACAGCAATGGAGCGAATGTTCAAACGCTTGATGGTGCCCACCAAGTCTTGCAAACCCGTTTCAATGTCCGACTTGCGACTGCCAGCGCGCCAATGCCCTTTGGTGGGGAAGTTGATGATCCAGCGCGGGCCACCCACCAGGCCGCCCATGTCAAACACATGCACCTTGCCCAGTTGCACATCGCCCGCCTTGCAGGCGTGCTCATAGGCGCGAAACATCTGTGGGTAGGCTTGTTTGAATTGCAGTGCGATGCCCTTGCCCATGATGCCCACCGTGTTGACGGTGTTTACCAGTGCCTCAACAGGCGCATTCAGCAGGTTGCCTTCGGTTGTTTCGATCATGTTCAGTAGTACCAGTTGGGCTCCACGCGCACGGTGGGGCGGTGTGCATGATTTGTGAGCATATTTTGCACTTGCTGGGCGACCTCGGCGTTGTGGCACCCCACGGCATGGAAGCCCGACCAGTCAAAGAAATCTGCCGTTAAGAACTCGGCTGACTTTTGATGGGTCTTGCCTTGCCACTGGGTGGCGCGGATCGCAGCCCAATCCAGCCCTGCAAGAGCCGCCAAATCCGACGAAAACGTGGTGTGGAACGCGCCAGCATTGCCATCACTGATGGCCCAGGGCCTGTTTTGGCCCATGCCAACAGCCAGTGTGCTGACCAAATGCACGATGGTGCGTTGACAGCCGACAGGGCGGCCGGTATTGCCACGGTTCACGGTGAATAGCATGGGCGAACGCGGGCAAAAATAGAAGGGCACAAACTCGCCCACAAACCGGTTGCCGCAGCAGTCCACCCGAATCTCGGTCATGCGCCGCTGCTTGATATGCCCATAGCCAATCACCGCCGGGTTGTGCTGCACCATGGCCGCATCGGAGCGCAGACCACCACCCGCCAGAATACCGGGCAGATTGTCCACATCGGTGATGTGATAGATCAGGGTCTGGTCGCTGCGGGGAATCATGGGGCCTCGACGTTGATCTGGCCGGACAGCAAGCGTGGCAGCAACAGGTCGCGGGTGCGGCGGAGGTTTTGAATTTGGCGTTGGAGCGCTAGAACCTGTTCGGCCATCGGCGCGGCGACGGCTTCAAACTGGTCGGCAAGTGCCTGCGGTGGTTGAAGAAACTCGATGGTCTTGAATACGCCGCGACTAATTTCTTTGAACGTCGCGCCAGAAGCCATGCGCTGAAATGTTGGCACGTTCTCAGTCAGCCATTGGAAAAGGAAGTAGAGCGGTACGCGGTCATTCGGCAGGCAAGTTATAAAGCCTTGATTGGTGCAAGCCTCATGGGTATTGATTGCAATCGCGCCGATTGTGGCTCTGCTGGTTAGCATCACACTTCTGGCAGGAAACAGACGGGCAGAGCTTTGAGCAAGTCCAATCGCTGTGATGTGATCGCTCGAATCGTCAATGAACATTGACCCAGCCTTGGTCAAATCAGTTGGCGAATACCACTGAATTGAACCGCCTTGCCAAAAGCTGTCTTCTTTTCGAGATGGCGTTCCACCGCCGGAAATTACAAATGCGTCAGCAACTGACTTCACCACCCACCCCTCCGGAATCTCCCCCAGCGCCGAGGCGACACGCGGATGGTTTTCATGCCCGGGAAAGCGGAAGTGGACGAACCACTCTCGGTAAAGACCACGGGCCATGGCCTCCAAAATCCTGATGCGCCGTTGGCTGTTTTCGATCAGTTCGTCATAGGCGGAGAGAATGCCTGCGATGCGTTGCTGTTCGGGTATTGGAGGCAGCGCTATCTCGATGCCCTTTAACAGCACGATTGTGAATGCAGACTGTGATGAGCCAATGGTGCACTTTTGAAGTTCTGCCTTGCCCTGCGGTGAACCTATCCAGTAAAAGAGGAACTGGCTGTCGAGCCCTTTGAAGTTACGGAACCAAGTGAGGTTTCCGTCTTTGAAATAGAAGCGGTCGCCAGGCTTCACCACGTAAACGGAGCCGAGCGTTCCGACCGACGTTAATAGCAAATCACCCAATTTTGGCGCGCCGAATTTGTGCTCAATCTCTGCGAACTTTTCTTCTGTGATGAATAGCTCGGTCGAAACATCCAAGTTGCCTTTGTATTTCTCTGTGACTTCCCGGCCACGATAGAAAGGCACACCTTCTGAAACATAGTCAGCAGCGAAGATACGTTTGCTGGACGTTATTTCGCACAACTGATCCATTCGCTTTGTAGGCCAGGCTGCCATGTTTACGCGCTCAAAATTTCCGCCACATTTGCGGCAATGGTTTGTTCGAGTTCCCGCGCCTGGGCGTTGAGCACTTCAAGGTCTTCGTTCAATGCAACAAGTTGCTCGTTGAAATCTTCATCGCTTACATGCTCACCGGGTGCAACGCCCACATACCGCCCAGGGTTCAGTGACCAGCCCTGCGCCTCGATCTCTTTCAGAGTCGCTACTTTGCACAGTCCCGCCACATCGGCATAGGTGAGGCTATTGCCAAACACCTCTTTGATCTTGGCAGCCGCTTGCTCCCCACCAAACGTCACGTCCAAGGCTTCGCCACGATAAAGACGCACCAAGTTGGCAATGAAGCCGATTTGTGCATCCGTCCAGTTGCGGTGGGCGCGGTCCACTTGCCGGTAGATGTGGCGGGCATCAATGAATAGCACGGTGTCGGCGCGTGGGGTCTTGGCTTTGCCCTTGTCCAGAAACCAGAGGGTTACCGGCAAGGTGACGGTGTAAAACATATTGGGGCCAACGGCCACCATCACGTCCACGGCCCGGGCTTCTATGAGTTGCTGGCGCAGCGCCTGCTCTGAGCTGCGGGCGTCGGACGCCGAATTGGCCATGACGAAACCAGCGCGGCCCCGGGCGTTCAGCGATGAGTAGAAAAGCTGAATCCACAGGTAGTTGGCGTTGTCGGTGCGCGGCAGGCCAAACGGAAAGCGACGGCCCACGCCCACCATGTCGGTCAGGCGCTCTTTGTCCACCGCGTTGACGTTGAACGGCGGGTTGGCCAGTACAAAGTCGAACTGACCGGTGGCGTTGTGCGGGTCGTCGTAATAGCTGTTGACGTTGCCGCCGTGTTTGATGTCGCCCTCCAGCCCATGCACAGCCAAGTTCAGGCGGCACAGGCGGCCTGTTTCGTCCGTCTTTTCTACACCGCAGATGGCCAGCTCGGCAGCGGGGTTCTTCTGGTGTTCGGCCACAAAGCGGGCTGACTGCACAAACATGCCGCCCGACCCGCAGGCTTGGTCAAGAATGCGGCCATGGAAGGGCTCGATGATTTCGGTCAGCAGGCGCACGATGCTTGATGGCGTGTAAAACTCGCCACCGCCCTGGCCCTCGGTCATGGCGAACTCGCCCAGGAAGTATTCGTAGATCCGCCCGAAAGCGTCATAGTCCAGCGTGGCCGGAATCTCGGACACCTTTTTGAGCAACTCTTTGAGCAGGGTGCTGGTGAACAGGTTGAAGGTTTTTGGCAGCACACCGGCCAGGGTGGGGTTGTGCTGCTCGATCTCGCGCATGGCGGCGTTCACCTTGGCACCGATGTCGGCGGACTCGGGCAGGGTCAGCAAATAGTCAAACCGTGCCTCGGGGCTGAGGTACAGCACGCTTTCAGCTTGGTAGGCCGTAGGGTCGTCCACCCGGCTGCCCCGACGGGCGGAACTGCCAGCGGCTTCCAGCTTCGCGCGCAGCACTGCAAACCGCACTTCGGCAAAGCGCAGAAAGATCAAGCCAAGAATGGGGCCGGAATATTCCTGCGGCTTGAGGCCGGAGTTGGCGCGAAACTGGTCGGCAGCATCCCACAGGCGCTTTTCAAGCGTGGTGGTGGCGCTGTCTTTTTCTGAGGGGGCGATCCATTGCATGGTTATTCAGCTTCTGTAAGTTCAAGGCCGCTGTCGTGGGCAAGCGCAAGGGTGAGTTCTTCGCCTTCATCGGCGCTAGCGGTGCTGGCTGGTGCTGCGTTTTTGGTGACGCTAACAATCAAGTCCAGCAGAAGCTTCTGGCGCGCCTTCATAAATCCGGGGAAATTGTTGTCGTAAAGCTCTGGCACCGGGATGCAGTGCGTTTGCAGATAGGCCGAGAGCGTGTCTTTGGCAATGGATGGTTCGATGATCTGGCCATTGGTGCCAACTTTGCCACTTTCCAGCTTGCCCAAATAGATGGACGGGGCCACGCCACCGATGATTCGGTTGGTGCGGTAGCCGAGTGGGGTTTTGTTGATGACGGAGTCGTAAATGGCAGGCAGGATTTTTGGGGTCTGTTTTTCGCACCAGTCTTTTGGAAAGATGTGGTGAATATCGACTCCCTCGTCGAAGAAAACAGTCTGATCGAACGCTTGCCCACTGCGAAAATCAATGGCCCCTTCTCGCAGCAGCAGCGCTTGCAAGCCCTTGTAGGCAGCCGAAAGCCGGGAGCGCATGGTCAACAGGCGGTCGGCGCGCAACACGCCGTCGGATACGGTGGATGGTGGCGGGCCGCCGTCCAGCCAAGCCGGGACTTCGAGGATGTCTTTTGCAAAGCGGCTTTCCACCGCTGAGCCATACAGTTCGCCAAACACCCCGCACCAGTACCAGCGGGCGATTTTGTCGATGTTGGTGGTGTGTTCGGCCTTGTCACCAATTTCGGAAAAGATGGCGGCCAGCGGGACGAGTTGGGTTTGGTACGGAAGATCGACTACGCGGTGAATCTGCTGCTGACGCAAAAATTTGGCCGCACGCTCGAAACCGGTGCGCACTGATATGCCATGTTTTTTGTAGGCCGAAAGCGGTAAGTCAAGCAACGATTGGCGTGTGGCACGAACGGCAGGCCAGTCGTTTTCCTTCTTTGTTGGATCGGCTATTGCGGCCAGGCGCAATTCCTTGGTGTGCAGCAGGGCAATGGCTTGCAGGAAGTCAGTAGCGGCGACGTTGGCCAACACGCCCTGCGACTGACCGGCGGCCCGGCCGAACGCGGCGAGTCGTTTTTGCGTGCCGAGCTTGCGGTCAGCGTCATCGGACTTTTCATCACCTAGCCAATCATCGCGCAACTTGTGGCCTTGGGCTGCGTACATGGCGGTGAGCAGTTCAAAGGCATCAAGGGCTTTGCCGCCGGTGTTAACTTTCTCGAACACAAGGCAGACAGCTTCGTGTGATGTATCGGCCCCGAGGGCAATGACCGGAACCTGATACTCGGAAAAATTCTTGAGCACCTCATTCTGGAAGCGAAAGAAGAGGCCGATCTTGTCCTCGCCTTTAGCGCTCCAGTATTTCCAGAACCCTTGCATCCACTCGTCAGTGTTAAAGACCTGATTCAGCGGAAACATCAGGTTTTCAAATTCCAGTTCAGGCGCGGACAAGTCGAGCACGATGTCTTTGTCAAAATTCGTTTTCAACTTTCGATCTTCGGGCAGCGCGAAAATCGCCGACTCGCGGTCAGCCTCGCTGTTTAACGCCTTCATCATGTCAATGTAGAACCACCGCTTGACCAACCGTTTTTTGGCGGTGATGGTGGCGACGACCTGGCGGCGCATACAACTTTGGTAAAGCGATGTCATGCGCTGCTGGCCATCGAGCAGGAGTTGCTCGGGCTTTGTCTGTGCCGCAACTGGAGCGCCCTCGATGGGGCGATAGGCGAAGACCACGCCTGTGTCGATCTTCGACTTGAGCGACATCAGTGCGCCCATGGGAAATCCGCGTGAGACTGATGCAATGAGGCTCATGATCCGTTCCTCTTCCCAAACCCAACTGCGCTGGAAATCGGGCAATTGAAGTTTGCCGTCTTCACAGGTCTTGAGTAGTGCCTGGAGAAGCACCGGATTGGTGTCGAACGTCGTTTTGGCCATAAGTCGTTTTCCCTTGATTCTGTATGTGGCCACTCTTATTAATGCAACTTTTAAGAGTTGGCAGCATGGCCTATTTATCTATTCAATTATGGCTGACTCCCGGCAGGTCTTTGGGCCTCTGTAAGGTGGGGTAAGCGTACCTTTTGCGAAACAGATTTACCCCTCCAGCAAGTTGTGTAGAAAACCCAGTTTTCGGCCAATGTCATGCAAGCTGACTTGCACCAACGCATCGTGGTGGCTTTTGAGCCGCTGGAAGGTCTTCCAGTGCATGCCTTTGGGCTTGCCGCCGTCGCCATTCAAGATACCAGCCTCCCAGCTCAGGCGCTTGCGCAGCTTGTCGGCGCGGGTGGATGCTCGGTCGCCAGTGCCTTCCTTTTGAGTGGCGTAGCCCAGGCCACCGCAACGGCGGCAAGCAAAGTACCGGCCCGGCGCGTAGAGCACCGCCACTCGCTTGCTGCACCTTGGGCATGTGAACCAGTGGCGCTGCCCGCCCAGGTGGCAGGGTGAGGTTTGCGTCTGCACCCGTTGTTCGACCACCTCGCCGGTGCTCTTCATGCGGTAGGACAACACCATGCCTTGGTCAAAGTCCACGCGGATGCTGATGCCCGCCACCTGACGGTCGTTCACCAGCCACTGCCAGCTAAAGCCATTGCCCGGCACCAGCAAGCTCTTGCGCGTGATTTTGCGAATGTCCAGCGGCATGGAATCGCTGGTTTCCGCTTTGCCGCTGTAGCTGCTGCACCGCCCACTTCCGCGTCCGCCCATTTCTATTCTCCGGTTTATGCCGAAATCATTTGGCAAGTTGAACAGGTGCTGTGACCTGAAAACTCATGAATCGGGCTCTCACCCGCATGGATGCTGGGTTCTGGACGTTTTTTGTGTTGCTGAAAATTGCGCATGTTTTTACGCTGCGCGGCTGCTTCTGAGGTCTTTCAGCTTGATCAGCATGGCCAACGTGCGCTCAAACTTGCGGTCCAGGTGCGTTTCATAGCGGGAAAGCTTCTCTAGTCGGTAGGCTTGCAGTCCTTCGCCAATGGTTTGATTCACGATGGCGTCGTGGTGGCGGGACTCTTTTTCTTGCTGATAAACAAAGGGCGTAACGTGCTCGGTGATGAAGGCTGCCAGCCCCGTGGCATCGGCGGGGTATTCCTCGTCGTCGACATAGTTTTGCCACCACTCGCGGGTGTCGGGAAGCAAGGCGCGTAGAGCTTTTTCATAGGCACGGTCGCCACCTTTGCGCAGTATGGCGCTGGCCTTGTTGGTCGCATCAAGGTCATGCCGGGCAGACTGCTGGCTTTCTGCCACGTCCGCCGGTTTCAAGTCCATCAGGTCGCGAATGTCGGTGTTCTCGCCTGACAGGCCCATCTCAAACGGTGCTGCCGCTGGAATGACAGTCTTGGCACTGCGGGCTGATTCCTTCAAGCCTTTGTTGATAGTGGCACCCTCGGCCTGCAGCACACGGCGCTTGCGCCAGATTACGCTGGCCAGCTCTTCAATCAGGTGCTGTTCAGTTGCGCCCGCTGGCAAGTGTTCGTCCATCAACGAGTTAACCAGGCTTTCATAGTCGGCATGGCTTTCGTGGCTGAGCACGGTGTAGCGGCTCAGGATGCCGTGCTTCAGGGCGTTGAAACGGACGACTTCGTAGGGCTGCGCATTTTGTCCGGCAATAAGGGGGGCAGGGGTGTCGCCCGCAGTCAGGGTGGATAAATCAACGGTGGGCGTAGTCATCGTCTTTTCCTTGAGGAGTTGATGTGAGGTGCGGCGCGAAACCGTCGCAGCGTTGGAGTTGCAAAACCAGATCAGCAGGCAACTGCGAGTCACGCGAGCGAATGGCAACACCGGCGGCCTGCCAGTTGCCACAGCGCCAGCTTGTCTGACCAACACCAGACAAGTGCCTGCACTCCATGCAAAACCGCCGGTCGTCGGCTTCGCGGTCCCGAACCAACAGCTTGTCGGCCAGTGCTTCGCCGTCGGCAATAGTCAAGCCCTTGTCGGTGAACCGGTGCAGGCGCGCAGTGAACAGGTCAATCTCTCCGCCGTTCATGGCTGTGGAATGCGGCCAGCAGGAGGCATCAGGATCGTTATCGGGTAATGCGCCCGCCGCGACGATGGAGGCATCCAACGCCAGTGATGCGGCCAACAGCAAAGGCGACAAGCCCAGCGGTCGGACTGTGCCAATGTCAACCATCGCCGTTGTGGGCGTGGGCGTGGGTGTCGGGGCATTGACCGCTGCCGTTGGCCCTTCGTTTTTCTGAAAAGGTGCCAAAGTGGGGGCTACAGAAACTACAAAAAGGGTTTCTGTAGTTTTTGAAGCGTCCTTCTCTGGCGTTTTCCCGGATTTCAGGCGTGCCAGCCAACTCATGCTGCACCGCCTTTGAATACTGCCGGATTGATCAAATAGCGGTCACTGGGTCTGCCCCTGCCCAATGGGTCAGTGCTCTGCACCACGTCCCGGCGCAGGTAGTCAAAGTCAGCCAGCACGTCGGCGGCCTTGCGCACTGCATCTGGCGTTGCCAGCCCGGCCCAGTGTTTTAGCGCCACCTGCCGGGGTGTGAAGCTGTCTGGCATCACGCCATTACGGTCAGCCAGCTTGCCGCTTTTGATTTTGACCAACAAGGTGGCTGCGTTGGTGGTCTCGGGGATCACCGCCGCTGCATACAAGCGGTTGGCGTGGCTGCGCAGGTAGTCGCCCATGGCCAGCGCCCGAACCAACTCCGTTTCGTGGACGATGCCACCGCTGTCCGGTGTGTCAATCAAGGCAAAGATCAGTGCCAGCGCCGGGATAAGTTTGCGGTACTTGGCCAGGTGGGACACCATCGCCGGGTGCAGCTCTTCGCCGCGAATCTCGTTCTCGAACGGCACGATCCATTCAATGAACAGGGCTTGCGCCTCGGGGCTGAACCGCCAGATAACGGCTTCGGTGTCGGTAGCAGGCTGCAACTGCGCCAGCCGCTCAAATACCGCCCAGGCAGTCTGCTTTGCGGGGGTATCGGGCCACTGGTCTACGTACTTGAATTCGCCTGCAATGTCAGGCCACACGGTCAGGCCAAAGCGCTGCAACAAGCCGTCGTCGCCACTGCCACCGGCCACAGCGTCACGCACATACTGCTGAATCTTGCCCGGCTGGGTGCCGCCCAACATGGCCAGACAGACGCGGGGAATGTAAGTTGTGCCACGAATGATTCGAGAACACTTGTAGCCTTGATTGCCGTCATAGCCTTGAAGATAAAAGCCCCTGGAGCCTTCCTGGCCGGGCTTGTCCAACGAGGTCAACAGACTGTAGAGTTCATCGCGGTACGCCAACAAGCCCCACGGGTTTTCTTGCAAGATCTCACCCAGTTTTTCAACCGTGGCATCGTTTTCGATGTAACTGCGCGCAATGGGTTCTGGCGGGGCATCACCGGGTTCAAGCAACTGCCGTGCGGCTGCCGTGTCGCCTTTGGCTGCATGAACCTTGGCTTTCTTCTCGTTGGCATCATCCTGCATGGCGGACACCTTGCAATCAAGCTCCCAGGAGTCATGCGCGGCCTGCCACAACTCCCGCTCATTGGCCTCCAGCCGGTTCAATGGCCGCATCACTTCACCCAGCGCTGGGGACTTCATCACGCCGGGCCTGCCTACGATCAGCGCCCACAAATTCGGCACCACCTGCCAGTCAACCCGTGCTTTTGGCTGGATAACGTGGCGTGCGCCGATCAGGCTCGACAACGCCGCAATTGCGCCGACGGCCGGGAAGTCTGGCGGACACTGCATCAAGTGGGCAATATCCATCACCCAGGCCCGCAAAGCCACAGGCAACAACTCTGCATCAAAGGGCTGCACTGGCGGTAGGGCATTGGGCAGTGGTGTTGGGTCAGGCCATACATCATGTATGCCAGTAGCCCCCGTGGAATGCGCGGTAGCAGCTACTGAATTGATAGCGGCATCAATGCACTCCCTTACCGCGTCACGCCCGGCCAACAAGTGCAAGTCGTTGAAGTCGGTCATGTTGTTCACACTGCCACTGCCTTGAACACGGGCACCGCCAGGGTGGCACCCGTTGTTTGTGCCGCTGCCTTGGCTTTGGTAATGCCAGGGTTGCCGGGTGTCTGGTGGTCGTCGTCTGCGGCAATGATGATTTTGAGAGCGGGGTACTTGGTGCGCAGTGCCACGGCGACCGCCTCAAGATTTCCGGCATTGAAGGCGACAGCGACGGCGTGGCCGGTGCATTCGTGGATGCTTGCGCCGGTGGCGTAGCCCTCACACACGATCAGCGCGTCCTTGGGTTTGCCGATACCGAAGTAACAGCCTTTGACTCTGCCGCCCGACATAAACATTTTGGTGCCGTCGGGCGTGATGGTTTGCAAGCTGTGCACTGTGCCTGCTGTGTCGCGCATCGGGATCAGCAACTTGTCGCCTTCAATCTTCGCGCCGTGGGGCTGGATGCCTTTGCGGTTCAGGTATTCATGCTGGATGCAGGGCGTGGCTGCCGTCCAGCGTTTGAGTGCGTCGGCTGCTGCCAATTGCTGGCGCTGTGCCAGGTCGTCTTCACGCTGGCGCTGCATAGCCTTGACGCGCTCACGGTGCGCGATCCGCTCCGCTTCGGTCATCGACGTGTCCGCCTTGCTGCACCAGTTTTGCGCAAAGCCTTCGCGCCAGTCGCCATACGCCCCAGCGGCGATGCCGTCGGTGTGCAGCATGTACCAGCCGTTTTTGTGGGTGGGTTTCCCGCCGCTGCTGAAACGGTGGATTACGCCGTCGTCAATGATTTCAGTCGGTGGTGTCAATCCCGCCGCTGCAATAGCCTGCCTGAATTGGTCGATCAGGTCGTTCATGGTGTGCTCCCTTTTGGTCCGCTAGGGCCAGTTAGGAGGCTGCGTGTTTGGCCTGAGCGGTGCTGGTCATGCGGCCATTGGCATTCATCCAGGCATCAACATCGGACTGAAAGTAGAAGACGCGGCCACGTTTTATGAACTTTGGACCGTTGCCGTTGCAGCGCATCATGGCCAAAGTCTTGTCAGAAAGGCCGGTGTACTTCGAGGTATTGCACGTATCCATGCGGCCATCCGGGTAAGTGACCACTTCGATGGACTTGATTTGAGGTTGCGTCATGATTTGCTGATGTGTAAGTTAAGACACTACGAGAATAATTTATTCAATAGTAGATTGTCAAAGAACTATTGTAGTGATAGACTTTCGCAGAAGGTAATAGAACCTTTGAACCAAAGGACACGACATGGCAACCGAAAAACCGGAAAGCAAACGCAAGGGTGGTGGCGGCAAACTGGCCCGTTCTGTGATCGTCACGGTGCGGATGGACGCACAACTCAATTACTTGGCGGACTTGGCAGCGCGCAAGCAGCGGCGCACGCTTTCAAGCTTCATCGAATGGG
>JAGODZ010000010.1 GCA_017997975.1 Rhodoferax sp. | reverse complement strand
CGCGGCAAAAGTCATTGCTGCGCGGGGAGTCAAGCAATTGCGGGCGGGCAAGGGTGTCAAAAAAGAGGAGAAGACGTGCCGGATCACAAGACAAAAGGGAGGGGCGAAAGGCTCCAAACCGGGTACATTAATGCCCCCAACGCTTGGTGAGGCCGAGGTAAGTCGTTTGGGTGGCAACACCCCTGCGCTCTGGTCATTGACCCAAGAAACCCCCGCTATAGCTCTGGCTTAGCGGTGGGAGACGTCATGATGGGGCATTTCATTGAGAGACCACTTTGTCCACCACCACCATTCCTGCTTTCACTGACGTCGCCGTGGGCCAATCGGTTCGTGCTTACAGCTGTCAATGTGGAGGCCCCATATTTTTCAGAAACAGCACCTGCCTCGCCTGCAGCACGCCGCTGGGCTATCGCCCTGAAAAGGCGCGGCTCTTCCCCTTGATACCCACCGAAAGCGGGGAGGCATGGACACTTTGGGAAAACGACGGCCAGACCTACCTGCGCTGCGCCAATTTGCAAACGCCTGCCGCCTGCAATTGGCTGGTGCCGGTATCAGACGCTCATTTGCACGAAGGCTTGTGCCGCGCGTGCCGACTCAACCGCACGATTCCCGACTTGGCAGACCCCAACCACCCAGACAATGGCGAACTCTGGGGCCGCGTTGAGATGGCCAAACGACGGCTGGTGTCCGCCTTGCTGGTGATGGGGCTGCCCGTGGCGTCGCGCGAAACCGAAGACTTAGAGCGTGGCGTGATGTTCGATTTTTTGCGTTCGCCCACCAAAGGCCCCCACGTCATGACCGGCCACAACAGTGGCTTGATCACGCTCAACATTGACGAAGCCGACCCCGCCCGTCGCGAGGCCGCACGGCAAGCCATGGACGAGCCGTACCGCACGCTGGTGGGCCATTTTCGGCATGAAATTGGGCACTACTACTGGGACCGGCTGGTTTGGAACACGCCGTGGCTGGATAAATTTCGGGCCCTGTTTGGCGATGAGAATCAAGACTACGCAGCGAGCCTGAAAAAAAATTATGAGGAAGGCCCCAGTCCCGACTGGCAAAAGCATTTTGTCAGCGCCTACGCCAGTGTGCACCCGTGGGAAGATTGGGCCGAGTGCTGGGCACACTACATGCACATGCTCGACACCGTGGACACGGCGCAAAGCTTTGGCCTGAGCATTGACAGCACCCAGATTGAATTCACCCCGTTCACCGCTGACTGGTTGTACCAAAGTAACCACCCCGATGACGTGCGCTTTCTGGACTTTTTGAACCGCTGGACCCTGCTCACCATGATGCTCAACGGCATGTCGCGCGCCATGGGGCAGCCCGACTTCTATCCCTTTGTGTTGCCCCATGAGGCGGTGACCAAGCTGCATTTTATTCACTTGCTGGTGGTGGCTTCGCGGGAGTCGCAGGGAGTCGCCGCAACGCCGGTCTTGACTCAGGTCTTTGCGCCACCCGCAACACCCCCTGGCGCACAAAGTCAGTCGCAAAACAGCACGAGCACCCTGTCCATTTTGCCGCCCTAGCAGCCTGTCGGGCTTAGGTCGTCGAAAGCGAAAATCGGCCCCAGCGCCGACTAGTTTTTGACGATTTCGCAGCCCAATATCTGGATATTGGGTAAGAAAGCGGCGAAAAATAGCCCGCTGCGGTCGATTTGCAGCCGACGATTCCTAAGTCTGACAGGCTGCTAGCTTATTCAACCCGTTGATCACGTTCGATCAGAGCGTTTTAGACACTGCGGTAACGAACTCCAGCGAAGCTGAACACGACGCTCCTTGCGGCTTACTTTGGACTCACAGATGGGCCGATGCTTCGAGCATTCAAGCGCTCGGTGCTCGCGGCACAGCAGCCCACGCGCCCGCATTTTTTGTGGGCATTCCTACTGAATTCCGTTATGCTCTGGCCCGCAAGCAAGGCGCGCGGTGATCCCGCTGGTCTTGCCGCATTGTTCGGTTCTTGCCCGGCGACCTGCTGCGGCATGAACCGTGTTTCAACGTATTCCGATGCAAGACACAAACTTGCCAGGAGAGATGCCGATGCCCCAGCACGCCCCCTTACGTCTGCACGTCCCCGAGCCCACTGGGCGACCCGGTCATGACACCGACTTTTCTTACCTCCCCCTGTCTGCCGCTGGCACCGTGCCACGCCCCCCGACCGATGTGCAGGCCGCCCAAACCAGCGATCTGGCTTTCACGCTGATTCGTGTGCTTGACGAACACGGCCACGCCGTGGGTCCGTGGGCACCGCAGCTTAGCGACGAGCAGCTTCGCCAAGGCCTGCGCGCCATGCTCAAAACACGGGCCTTTGACGCGCGTATGTTGATTGCGCAGCGGCAAAAGAAGATGTCGTTTTACATGCAGTGCCTGGGTGAAGAGGCCATTGCCACCGCCCACGCCATGGCCTTGACCGATGGCGACATGTGCTTTCCCACCTACCGCCAGCAAGGCCTGTTGCTGGCAAGGGAAGACGTGTCGCTGGTGGAGATGATTTGCCAGCTGTATTCCAACCAAAATGACCCACTCAAAGGCCGCCAACTGCCGGTCATGTACTCCAGCAAAAAGCAGGGCTTCTTCTCCATCTCCGGCAACTTGGCCACCCAAGTGATTCAAGCTGTGGGCTGGGCCATGGCCTCGGCCATCAAAGGCGACACCAAGGTGGCGTCGAGCTGGATTGGCGACGGTGCCACCGCCGAGGCTGACTTTCACACGGGCTTGACCTTCGCCCACGTCTACCAAGCGCCCGTCATTCTGAATGTGGTGAACAACCAGTGGGCGATTTCCACTTTTCAGGCCATTGCGGGCGGCGAAGGCACCACCTTTGCCGCGCGTGGCGTGGGCAGCGGCATCGCTTCGCTGCGGGTGGATGGCAACGACTTTTTGGCGGTGTATGCCGCCTCCCAATGGGCCTTGGAGCGGGCGCGCACCAACCAGGGCCCCACACTGATTGAGTGGGTGACCTACCGCGCGGGCCCGCACTCCACCTCCGACGACCCGAGCAAATACCGCCCCTCCAACGACACCGCCCGCTTCCCGCTGGGCGACCCGATTCAACGCATGAAGCAACACTTGATCGGCTTGGGCTTGTGGTCTGACGCTGAGCACGAGGCGACGCAGAAAGAGCTGGAGGCTGAAGTCGCCGCCGCGCAAAAAGAGGCTGAAAAATATGGCTCGATGGCCGACGGCCAGATGCGCAGCCCGGCCGAAATGTTTGAAGATGTGTACAAGGAGATGCCAGAGCACCTGCGTCGCCAACGCCAGGAACTGGGGATCTGATGATGAACCATTCATTTGACAACGCAAGCGCAGAACGCGAAGCGACAAGCGGGATGGCGACGTCCCCGATGACCATGATCCAAGCCCTGCGCTCGGCCATGGATGTGATGCTGGAGCGTGACGACAACGTCGTCGTTTACGGCCAAGACGTGGGCTACTTTGGCGGCGTGTTTCGCTGCACCGAGGGGCTGCAAAAGAAATACGGCAGTTCTCGCGTGTTTGATGCGCCTATTTCAGAAGGCGGCATTGTGGGCACGGCTGTGGGCATGGGCGCGTATGGTTTGCGCCCCGTGGTCGAAATCCAATTTGCGGATTATTTCTACCCCGCCAGTGACCAAATCGTCTCCGAAGCCGCCCGCTTGCGCTACCGCTCAGCCGGTGATTTCACCTGCCCCATGACCATTCGCATGCCTTGTGGCGGTGGTATTTATGGCGGGCAAACGCACAGCCAAAGCCCAGAGGCCATGTTCACCCAGGTGTGTGGCCTGCGCACCGTCATGCCAAGCAACCCGTATGACGCCAAAGGCTTGCTGATTGCGTCGATTGAGAACGACGACCCGGTAATTTTTTTGGAGCCCAAACGCCTGTACAACGGCCCGTTTGATGGTTACCACGACAAACCCGTTGTGCCTTGGTCCAAGCACCCCATGGGCATCGTGCCGGACGGCTACTACACCGTGCCGCTGGACAAAGCCGCCGTCACCCGCCCCGGCAAAGCACTCACCGTGATTGCTTACGGCACCATGGTGTATGTGGCCCAAGCCGCTGCCGTTGAGAGCGGGGTGGATGCGGAAATCATCGACCTGCGCAGCATTTGGCCGCTGGATTTGGAGACCATCGTGGCGTCTGTGAAGAAAACCGGGCGCTGCGTGGTGGTGCACGAAGCCACCCGCACCAGCGGGTTTGGCGCGGAGCTGATTGCGCTGATTCAAGAGCATTGCTTCTACCACTTGGAAGCGCCCATTGAGCGGGTGGCCGGTTGGGACACGCCTTACCCGCATGCCCAAGAATGGGCTTATTTTCCTGGCCCGAAACGGGTCGCAGAAGCGTTTAAACGCACGATGGAGGCATGATGGGGATTCACACAATCAAGATGCCAGACATTGGCGAAGGCATTGCCGAAGTCGAACTGGTCGCCTGGTACGTGAAGGTCGGCGACACCGTGGCCGAGGACCAGATCCTGGCTGACGTGATGACCGACAAAGCCACGGTGGAGATTCCGTCCTCAGTAGCCGGCAAAGTGCTGGCACTGGGCGGTGCTGTGGGCCAAGTGATGGCCGTCGGCTCGGAGGTGATTCGCATCGAGGTCGAAGGCGCAGGCAACGTCAAAGACGGCGGCGCCCCTGCCGTGCTGGCCAGCACCGCGCCGGTGGCGCCACCCGCTCCAGCCGCCGCCGTGGCGTCTCCTGAAATCGCTGTCAAGGCAGTCGTTGCGACTGCGCCTGCGCCTGCTGCACCGGCGGTCCCAGCGGTTCGCCGGGAATCGGCCCCGTCCACGGTTCACGCGCGCCAGCCCGGTGACAAACCCATCGCCTCGCCGGCGGTGCGTCGCCGCGCGTGGGATTTGGGCATTGAGCTGCAGTTTGTGCCGGGCACGGGCACGGCGGGTCGCATCACCACCGACGATTTGGACCTTTACGCCGCACGCGCCGGCCAAGGCGAAGCCACCGCTCAAGTCGATCAGCGCTATGCCGCGCGCTTGGATGAAAAAGCGGTACCCGTGATTGGCATGCGCCGCAAGATTGCGCAAAAGATGCAAGAGTCCAAGCGCCGCATTCCGCACTTTGCCTATGTCGAAGAAGTGGATGTGACGGAGCTCGAAGCCCTGCGCGCCCAACTCAACGCCCAGCACGGCAAAACGCGGGGTCGTTTAACGATGTTGCCGTTTGTCATGCGCGCCTTGATTCTGGCCGTGCGCCAGTTCCCGCAAATCAACGCCCGGTATGACGATGAAGGCGGAGTTACCACCCACTATGGGGCAGTGCACCTCGGCATCGCCACCCAAAGCGAAGCCGGTTTGATGGTGCCCGTGGTTCGCCACGCCGAAACACGTGACTTGTGGGCCTGCGCGGCCGAAGTCACGCGCTTGGCAGACGCCGCCCGCAGCGGCAAAGCCACGCGCGACGAGTTGAGTGGCTCCACCATCACGATCACCAGCTTGGGCGCTTTGGGCGGCATTGTCACGACACCGGTCATCAACCACCCTGAGGTGGCGATTGTGGGCGTCAACCGCATGGTGGAGCGGCCCATGATTCGCAATGGCGCGGTGGTGGCGCGGCTGATGATGAATTTGTCTTCCAGCTTTGACCACCGCGTGGTGGATGGCTTGCACGCCGCTGAATTTGTTCAATTGATACGTGGTTATCTGGAATGTCCAGCAACCTTGTTTGTGGAGTAAGGCATGGAAAACAATCACACCACGCTGCTGATCATTGGCGGCGGACCGGGCGGCTACGTGGCGGCCATTCGAGCGGCTCAACTGGGCATTGCGACCACGCTGGTGGAAGGCGATACGGTGGGCGGCACCTGCCTGAATATTGGTTGCATTCCCTCCAAGGCCATGATTCATGCCGCGCACGCCTACCACCAAGCGCACCACTACATGGGCGACCACAGCTTGGGCATTCATGTGGACGGGGCGCGCATTGACGTGGCCCAAACCGTGCGCTGGAAAGACGGCATTGTGGCCAAGCTCACCGGCGGCGTCGGGGCTTTGCTGAAGAAAAATGGCGTCAAGGTCGTCAAAGGCTGGGCGCACATGGTGGACGGGAAAACGGTGGAGGTGCGGCTCGCCGCCGCCGACAGTGAAGCCGTTCGCATTCAATGCGAGCACTTGCTGCTGGCCACGGGTTCGGTCGAAATGGGCCTGCCCGGCATGCCGTTTGGTGACCGTGTCATTTCCTCCACCCAAGCCCTGTCACCCACTTCGGTGCCACAACGCTTGGTGGTGGTGGGTGGTGGCTACATCGGGTTGGAACTTGGCACGGTGTACCGCAAATTGGGCGCTGACGTGACGGTGGTTGAAGCGCAGAGTCGCGTGCTGCCGCAGTACGACGACGAACTGGTGAAGCCCGTCACCGCCTCACTGCGCCAGTTGGGCATTCAAACGCTGCTGGGCAGCAAGGTGCAAGGCCTGAACGCCATGGGCGATGCCGTGCGCGTGCTGGACAGTGCGGGCCACGAGACCGAGGTGCCCGCCGACCAAGTGCTGGTGGCCATTGGCCGCGTGCCGCGCACCCACGGCTGGGGCTTAGAGGGGCTGATGCTGGCCATGCAAGGGCGCGCGGTGAAGGTGGACGACCAATGCCGCACCTCCATGCGCAACGTCTGGGCCATTGGCGACTTGACCGGCGAGCCCATGCTGGCCCATCGCGCCATGGCGCAGGGCGAAATGGTGGCTGAGATCATTGCCGGGCATCGCCGCTACTTTGCCCCCAACGCGATTCCCGCCGTGTGCTTCACCGACCCGGAGGTGGTGATCGTTGGCCTATCGCCTGCGCAAGCGAGCCAAGCCGGGTTGGATTGCATCACGGCCAGTTTCCCGTTCGCGGCCAATGGCCGTGCCATGACGTTGGAGGCGACTGACGGTTTTGTGCGCGTGGTGGCGCGGCGCGACAAGCACCTCATCGTGGGTTGGCAGGCGGTGGGCGTCGGCGTGTCGGAGTTGAGCACCGCGTTTTCTCATTCGATAGAGATGGGCGCGACCTTGGAAGACGTGGCCGGCACCATTCACGCGCACCCCACGTTAGGTGAAGCGGTGCAAGAAGCGGCGCTGCGGGCACTGGGCCACGCGCTGCACATCTGATTGTTTTGGCATTTTCGGCGCTTGCGGGTTGCTGCTGCTGCGCAGGGTGCTATTGAATTTGTAGTCATTCTTACGCTGCAGCGCCCAAAACTCACCCTCCAAGCCCTCTCCCGCCCCGCCAGGCGAGAGAGAGGGGTTAACAGCCCTATTGGGTCTCGGGTTTGAAGGCGGCGAGTTCATTTTGGATCGGTCACTTTCAAGGTGAGTGGGTTCGCAGCTTCTCGACGGTTTTGCCGGTTGAAGATAGAAAATTCAAATAACGGCTATTGAATCAATCAACCCCCAGACCCGGTTGGGTGGCCTATGATTCATGCGTTCTCTCAATCAAACTTCATTAACCCATAGGATTAAAGCAAATGTCCCTCATCAGCTCCCAAGTCATTGAATTCAAAAACGACGCGTTCCACAACGGCAAGTTCATCACCGTGTCCAACGAAACCCTGAAGGGCAAGTGGAACGTGTTTATTTTTATGCCCGCCGCGTTCACCTTCAACTGCCCGACTGAAGTCGAAGACGCCGCTGACAACTACGCTGAATTCCAAAAAGCCGGTGCCGAGGTCTATATCGTCACGACCGACACGCATTTCTCCCACAAAGTGTGGCATGAGACCTCGCCTGCCGTGGGCAAGGCCAAGTTCCCCTTGATTGGTGACCCGACGCACCGTTTGACCCGTGGTTTTGACGTGCACATTGAAGAAGAAGGACTGGCACTGCGCGGCACCTTCATCATCAACCCCGAAGGCAAGATCGTGACCATGGAAGTGCATGACAACGCCGTGGCCCGTGATGTGAAAGAAACCCTGCGCAAGCTCAAAGCGGCGCAGTACGTGGCCGCTCACCCCGGTGAAGTGTGCCCTGCCAAGTGGAACGACGGCGCCAAGACGCTGACGCCTTCATTGGACCTGGTCGGCAAGATCTAAAGGAACGCCCAAGCGCCGCCCGCTGCGTACCGCCCCTGACCCTTGAGGGGGCCGGGTTTCTGGAGTCGCAAGCAGGTTGGCCGCGCCGGCCGCCGGACAGAGTCCTTGTGCAGTGCGCAGGGGTGTCCGGTTTTTTTATAGCTAAATATGGCTGTAACGCCCGCCAGCACTGGGCAAGCAGCTACTAAGTTGATAGTAAGAAGAGGAATCACCATGCTCGACGACACACTCAAATCCCAGCTCGCGGCCTATCTGGAGCGCGTGGTACAACCGATCGAGCTCGTGGCATCCCTCGGCTCGGACAGCAACTCGGTGGAAATGCGCGATCTGCTGGAAACCATTCAGTCGCTGCGCAGCGACAAGATCACCTTGCGCACGGATGGCACCGATGCGCGCCAGCCCTCCTTCACCCTGCAGCGGGCGGGCACGGCCACCAGCCTGCGCTTTGCCGGCCTGCCTTTGGGTCATGAATTCACCTCGTTGGTGCTGGCCTTGTTGTGGAGCGGCGGCCACCCGCCCAAGGTGGAGTCGGACGTGATTGAGGCCATCAAAGGGCTGGACGGCGACTTCAACTTTGAGGTTTACATGTCCCTGAGTTGCCACAACTGCCCGGACGTGGTGCAGGCCCTGAGCCTGATGGCCATCTTCAACCCCAAGGTGAAAACCACCGTGATCGAGGGCGGCGCGTTTCAGGACGAAGTCACCTCCCGTGAAATCATGGCGGTCCCCAGCGTCTATCTGAATGGCGCGCTGTTTGGCAATGGCCGCATGTTGGTGGAAGAAATTGTGGCCAAGCTCGACACCGGTGCCGCGCAGCGCGATGCCGACAAACTGACCGCCAAGGCGCCGTATGAAGTGTTGATCGTCGGGGGTGGCCCTGCTGGCGCCGCTGCTGCGGTGTACGCGGCACGCAAAGGCATCCGCACTGGCATCGCCGCCGAACGGTTTGGGGGCCAGACCAATGACACCATGGCCATTGAGAACTACATCTCCGTGCTGGAGACCGATGGCCCCCAATTTGCCGCCGCGCTGGAAGCCCAAGTCAGGCACTACGACGTCGAGATCATGAACCTGCAGCGGGCCGACAAGCTCATTCCCGCCTCAGAGCCCGGCGGCTTGATTGAAATTCAATTGGCCAACGGCGGGGTGCTCAAAGGCCGCAGCGTGATCCTGTCAACGGGTGCCCGCTGGCGCAATGTGGGTGTGCCTGGCGAAGACCAGTACCGCAACAAAGGCGTGGCCTACTGCCCGCATTGCGACGGCCCCTTGTTCAAGGGCAAAGACGTGTCCGTCATCGGGGGCGGCAACTCAGGGATTGAGGCGGCCATTGACCTCGCTGGCCTCGTCAAGCACGTGACCGTGGTGGAGTTTGCCGACCAGCTCAAAGCCGACGCCGTGTTGGTTGCCAAGCTCAAAAGCCTGCCTAACGTCACGATTCACACCCACGCCCAAACCACCGAGATCACTGGCGACGGCCACAAAGTGAACGGTTTGAGCTACAAGGACCGCGCCACCAACGAGGTCCACCACATCGCGCTGGAGGGCGTATTTGTGCAAATTGGCTTGGTGCCCAACACCGAATGGCTCAAAGGCACCTTGGAGTTAAGCCAGCACGGCGAAATCGTGATTGATGCGCGCGGGCAAACGTCTTTGCCCGGCGTGTTTGCCGCCGGTGATGTGACGACCGTGCCGTTCAAGCAAATCGTGATTGCGGCAGGCGATGGTGCCAAAGCCGCACTGAGCGCGTTTGACCACTTGATTCGCACCACGCCCGTGGTGGTTGCGCCTGTGGCAGCCAAGGAAGTGCAGGACGCGGTCGCCGCCTAACGGGCCGGCGCTCGCCTGACAACGGCCCCGTTCGCATTGGCGACGGGGCCGTTTTTCTTCAAGAGGCGTCTGTCAGCAACTGCCGCAGCACATACGGCAAAATGCCGCTGGCCCGGTGAACCACCAGCGTGGCGTCGTTTTTGGGGGTGAGGGCGGCATTGGGCAGCACGTCGATCAACTCGCCGCCATGATGCGTACGCCGTGCACGGCGACTTGGGTTTTGGCCCCACCTTCTGCACTGTCAAAATTTATGCCATTTTGGCCTCTGGCCCTTTCCCCATATGCGCTAGCAGCTCCATTTTCAATAGCAAAACCCGCAAAGAAAAGCGGCTCGGCAATGTAGGTACTCGTCGGCCCGGTGGCGGCGTCGCCTTGCACGCCTTGACTATCGCGCCAGCGCTCAAGGCTGCTCAACGCCTTGCACCGCTTTGTGGCGGGAAATTAAGCGACTAGAACGGGACTCGCTGCAAATCGCACTCGGTTACGTCCCTCTTCCTTGGCCTGGTACATGGCGGCATCGGCCGTTTCGATCACTTCGTTTGGGTCCATCTCACGCCCCTGAAAGAGTGCCACGCCAATGCTGGCGGTGCACCGGTGCTCAATGGTGACCGTTGACGTGGCTGCGGTAGAGGTGGGGTCAGCGGCTGCGGCTGCGGCTTGAAGCACATAGGGTTCGGCGAGGTTGGCGCGAATTTCCTCCGCAATGGCGGCCGCTTGCGTGCGAGCCGTCTCCCCTTGGGTGCTCAGTTCGCACAGCAGCACGACAAACTCATCGCCGCCAAAGCGGGCCACGGTGTCGGCTTCACGCCTGCAGGCCTTGAGACGCTGGGCCACTTCAATCAGCAGCAAGTCGCCCACGGCGTGACCGTGTTTGTCGTTGAGGGACTTGAAGTTGTCGAGATCAAGGAACAGCAAGGCACCATAGTGGCGGCTGCGCTTGCCAGATGACATGGCTTGGTCAAGGTGGTCCAGCAGCAGGCGACGGTTGGGCAGGCGGGTCAGTGAGTCGCGGAACGCCAGTTGGCGCACCTGATCTTCCAGCGCCCGGCGCTCAGTGATCTCGCGGGTGATGCCGTGGTAGCCGATGAGGGTTCCCTGCGCATCACGATCGGGCTTGGCCGTCACCTCGCCCCAAATCAGGCGGCCGTCTTTGCAGTGATGCTGGACTTCGAAGGTCAAAAACTCATCTGCCGCAGGGGCAGAGTTCGAGATTGCTCTGCGTTTCAGCAGATCTTTGACGAGCGCCACACCCTCATCCGTGAACATGGACAGCACCGACCGGCCCACCACCTCATCCGCGTGGAACCCGCGCAGGCGTTCATCGGCGGGGCTGATGTAAGTGATGTGCAGCTTGTGGTCGGTCCGCCAAGCGACATCCCGGGCGTCTTCCATCAGCAGGCGGTAGAGAGCTTGGCTTTCATGCAGCGCTTGAGTGCGCTCGTTCACCAAGGCTTGCAGAACCTTGTTTTGTTCTTGCAAACTCGCCAAAGGGTAGATCTCGCCCTCTTTCGCACTGTGGTAGGGGAGGGAGATGCCGCTGTGCACGATCATCCACTCGCCCTCTTCGAGACGGAAGACCAGTACCAAGCGCGCCACCTCTCTTGCCAGCAAATGCCCGCCATTGGGCAGGTGAATGTGAAAAAAGGCGGTCGCCATCACCACATCAACGCTGAGATCTTGCAGTTCGAGGTCGAGCATCTCGATGCGAATGCGGTCCGGCACCTGAGCAAAGTCTTGTCGTGTGATCTTGATCCATTCCTCCCGGGTTTTGATCAGCGCCTCGCCGCTGCCAGGGAAACCACTGAAATTTTGGCTGAAACGGTGGGCTAGGCGGTCATCCCGCGCAGCGTACATCTCAATGTACGCCTCGAAAAGCTCCCGAATCTTGCGCTTGCGTTCCTGGTTCATGGTGTTGAGCTCCTATCGATCGAGCTTAACCCCAATCCCATAGCAATAGGATCGGTGCTGCCTGGCCTTGGCGCTCTTGGTGCGCGTGGGTTCAGCTCGCAGGGGCCACCGTCTGGGCTTGCACTTGGTTGCGGCCCGCGCCTTTGGCCACGTACAGTGCCGCGTCGGCGCGGGCGACAAGATCCTTGCCCGTGTCGCCTGCCACGTAGCTTGAAACCCCCATGCTGGCGCTGATGTGCCGCCCCTCACCAAAGGGGTGGGTGTTGATGGCGGCACGCACACTCTCGGCCAGCGCCAACGCCCCGTCCAATGGGGTGTAGGGGCAGATCACGATAAATTCCTCGCCGCCCCAGCGCCCGGCAATGTCGATTTCGCGGGTTCTGAGTGACAGCAGTTGCGTCAGTGTGACCAACACTTGGTCACCGGCTTGGTGGCCAAGTTTGTCATTGACCTGCTTGAAGTGGTCCACGTCCAGCATGATCACGCTCAAGGGCTGGCCGGTGCGTTGCGCGCGGTGAATCTCGGCATCCAGCGACTGGTCAATTTTGAGGCGGTTGTAGAGCCCGGTGAGTCGGTCTGTGACCGACAAGCGCGCCAATTCGCGGTTCAAGCGAGTGAGTTTGCGGTTCCAGATGAAGGCCAGAAGCAACAGCAGGGCCGCGCCAGCCGCGACTTTCCAGACCAGCCGATAGTCCATTCCTTGTTGCACCGTGACGGCCACATGCCGGTTAGAGATCGCCTCTCGCTCCTGCGGCGTGATGGTCATTACGCCTTTGTCGAGAATGGACAGCAGCAGCGGCTCGTCTTTCAGCACGCCGATGCGCAGTTGGTTGGTAAATTGGGGCACTTGGCCGGCGATTTTGAGGTTGAACAAACCTTCTTTTTTGATCGCATAGGCGGCCACGATCAGCGAGCGAACGGTTAAATCGGCCTGACGCGTTGACACCAAGGCCACTGCTTCATCCTCACTTTCGGTCAGAACCACGCGCAGGTTGGGGAATTCGCGGCGGATGCGTTCTTCCACCATGGTGCCGCGCGGCAGCGCCACCGTTTCGTTGGACAAACCCCGCAGGTCACCCACAAAAGGATGCTCCTCTCGGGTGACCAAGATATTGGGGTCGTCAAAGATCGGCTCGGTGAAGCGCAACCACACTTCGCGCTTGGGGGTTTTGTTCAAAAAACTCATGATCTGGCAGCGCCCCGCCTGGGACGCAGCCAGACTCTCGTCCCAGTTTTTGACCGGATAGAGCGTGATTGTCAACCCCACGCGCTGGGCCACCAGCTGCGCCAGATCAGCTGCGATCCCTTCGTGCAGCCCCTCTGGCGTGATGCGTTCAAACGGTGCCCAATCGGGGTCCACGCACATCGAGACGCCAGCGGACTGCACGATATAGGCTTGCTCGTCAGGGGTGAACGTGATGGCCGTGCTTTGTGCCGACGCACTCATCACCCAGGTGAGTAGCATCGAAAAAACCACCCCTCCCCACAGTCGAGCGGTCAGCATGGCGCGTCCCTCTGTGCGAGGTGTCGCGTCATTTTGTGGTTAAAAAGTAGGCCCGTCATGTCCGGATTATGGCGGCCATCAGTTGAGCGGGGAATGCCCCTCAGCGTCAACGATGGCGCAGTTGCGTCCTTGCTTTTTGGCTTCATAACAGGCGGTGTCTGCCCGCAGCAAGAGGCTGTCGATGTCCTCCTCTGCACTCGCCAACACGGCCCCCACACTCCAGGTGATGTGCAAAGGCGTGCCCTCATGCGTGAATTCCGCCGTGCGAATGGCCCGCATGAGTTTGTTGACGACCGCATTCAGTTCTGCTGCGCTACGCACGCAGAACAGGCCAATCAAGAACTCTTCACCCCCCCAGCGGGCGCAGGCGTCGTAGTCGCGCACGGAGCGACGCAACACCTCGGCCACGCCAACCAGCACCGTGTCACCGGCGGCATGGCCGTGCTCGTCGTTCACCTGTTTAAAGTGATCCAAGTCAATCAGTAAAACCGCAAACAAGGCCCCACTGGAGTTCTGGCGGCTCAGGCGATTGCGCTCTTCTGTTAAACGGGTGAGCATGCCGCGCCGGTTCAGCAAACCGGTCAAAAAGTCAGTATGGGCCAACGTTTCAAGGGATTGGGTTCGCTCGGCCACTTGGCGCGTGAGGTCACTTGTGTGCGAGGCAATGCGGGCCGACATGGTGGAGAAGGCCTGCGTCAATCGGCCAATTTCATCGCCCGAGCGGTCGTCCAAGGTGAGTGGGTACCGCCCATCGGCCAAGTCGCGAGTCGCCTTATCCAGCCGGGCCAAGCGCCGCATCACGGTGCGTTCGACAATATAGGCCGCCACCACCAGCACACTGACCAAGGCAGCGATCAGGATCAGAATTCCCATCGGCAACCGAGAGCCCGCCATCCCGATGGTGGGACTGGAGGTGGAGATGACAAACCAGCGCATCTCGGGTATCCAGGCCAAGCCCACCAATTGGGACTGGCCATCAATGGTCAGCAGCAAAGATCGCACCTCCGCTTGGTAATCAACCAAGGCTTGCATCGCGGCTGTCATTGCCGAGACTTCGCGTGCATTGGCAAGGCGGTCGAGCAGCGTTTTGCGCACCTCCTTGGTCTCCCCCTTGCGCACGGAGGCATAGTCAATGAGGGCGAGGTCCCGGTGCGCTTGAATGCCCCCGTTTCTGTCAATCAGCATATTGGCTGACTCATGGCTGTTGGAAAGAATCACTTTGGCAATGACTTCCGACAGATCTACCCCGGAGCCGGTGATGGCGATGCCTTGGCCCGCACTGTCTCGCACCACCGCGTTGATCCAGATCTGCGTGATGCCCAAATGCCGGTCCGTATCGACGTTGAGCTGAAGGGGGCTGCTGTTGCGCAAACTGGCGTAAAACCAGCCGTCCTTGAGCAGGGCGGGATCCAGCTGATAACTCGGTTGATCGGCTGGGGAATCACGTTTGGCATCGCCGTAGTAGTAATGCCCTGATTCGGCGATGGCGAAGAAGTAGCTCTGGCTGCGAAAAAACTGGCGAAAGTCACTCAGCTCTGCCATCGCCCGAGTGCGACGGCCCGAATCTGACTCTTGCCGTATCCAATCCTTCAGCACGGGGGAGCTGGCCATTTTGCGTGCCAAGGTGATCTCAGGGCTGAGCACGCTCAGCAGCTGCCCCTTTTGGTACAGGGCATTGCGCTCGACCAGGCGTTGTCCCAGCAGGCTGACGATGTCGTCGTTGTACCAAAGGAACACCCGGTAACCGACGCCACTGCCGACCCCAAAAACAATCAAAAACAGCCAAAGAAAACGTTGGCGCAGACTTAATTTCATTGAATGGACAGGAGGGTAACGAGACAGAGCAAGGGGGTGAGGCGTGTGCATTCAAGCGTTAGCCACCCAGTATCCCATCAAAAAACCGCCGCCATCAAGGGGGCAGACCCTCGGTCGCGGGCTGGTCTCAGAGGGCGGCTTCGCGACCAAGGGGCGTTCAAAGGCGCGATGGATACGGGTGGGGGCCCTGTGACACGCGTGTTTTCGAACCCCCGTTGTGGCAGGCCAAAGCGCAAGAAAGCTACCCAAGTTCAACGGGGCTCGTCTGCCTGTGGTGATGACTTTGGCCCAACGCCAACCCTGTGAAAACCCTTGACCGGGGTGACTCGCACAGGCCACACCACGCTGCACCACCCTGAATAACTCAGGTGACCTGATCAGGCCAAACAAAGACTACTTTTTCCCTAACCCCACCGAGGGGCATTGGCTTGCTGCCATCCAGCGATTGCACTCCAAGCAAGCGCTATATTTTTAAGAGCTGCTTGCGCAGTATCTACTAAGGCTAGAGGTCGATTTGATGCTTATAAAACCAGGGCTGAGGGGCCACAGTGTAAATCAAGGGGAGTGCCGCGCGTCCTCACTTGGCATGGCTAACGAGTGGTTATCCACGAGGTGAGGTCGCAGCCGATGCGCCGATGGCTCCACAGGCTTTTACCGGCCGGTCAATGCTGGGTCTTGAGTGACGCAGTCTCCTTGTCTTGGGCTGTCTTTCCAAGACGCTGGCCTTCTTAAAGTCGCCTTCTTCTGTGCCGGTGATGGCCTGCGTTGCGCGGGTTTTACGCGGCTTTTCTGATAACGTCGCCGCATGACTTTATCGCTTGACTTCCTTACCCTGCCCCTCTTGGTTGCTGCGGCGTTGGTGTTTGTGAGTGTTCTGGCCGGGGTGTTTTCGGCGCGTGCAGGGTTCTCCTTTTTGTTGGTTTTTTTGGTGGTGGGCACGTTGGCCGGGGTGGACGGGCCCGGCGGACTGGTGTTTGACAACTTTCGCTTGAGTTTTGTGGTGGGTAACGTGGCCTTGGCGGTGATCTTGTTGGATGGTGGTTTGCGCACGGACATCACCACTTTTCGCACCGGGCTGCGGCCCGCGATGCTGCTGGCCACCGTGGGGGTGGTCCTCTGCACTGGCGTGACGGGGGCGGCGGCGTGGTGGCTGTTGGACCTCAGTTGGCCGCTGGCGCTGTTGCTGGGTGCCATCGTGGGGTCGACCGACGCCGCAGCGGTGTTTTCGCTGCTGAAATCCTCCGGTGTGACACTCAACGAACGGGTCGCCGCGACGCTGGAGATTGAGTCAGGCATGAACGACCCCATGGCGGTTTACCTCACGCTCACGTTCATTGGCGTGGCGCTGGCAGCCGCCGCTGGGCCGACTGCGGGCGTGGGGTTGGATGCCATGCAAGTGCTGCGCTCTTTGTTGCAACAGTTTGGCTGGGGCGTGGCGCTGGGCTTGGGCGCAGGCTTTGGCCTAGCCGAGTTGCTCAAGCGCTTGGGGCGCGGGGCCGACGGGGGCGGGGGCATTCGTGCGCTGCTGATCGTCTCAGGCGGGCTGGCAGTGTTTGCGGGCACCACGTGGCTGGACGGTTCGGGGTTTCTGGCCGTGTACACCATGGGCGTGGTCACCGGTAACCGCGCGCGCCGCCAAGTGCGGCCCGCGCTGTCAGCCATGGATGGCTACGCGTGGTTGTCGCAGGCGAGTATGTTTCTTTTGCTGGGCCTGCTGGTCACGCCAACGGAGCTGCTGCGCACGCTGTGGCCGGCGTTGGGTGTGTCGCTGGTGTTAATGGGGGTGGCGCGGCCTTTGTCGGTATGGCTGTGTTTGGCACCCCTGCGCTTTAACCGCCGCGAGATGACTTTCATCTCTTGGGTGGGGCTGCGCGGCGCGGTGCCCATTGTGCTGGCCGTGTTTCCGGTGATGGCCGGGGTGCCCGGTGCACAAATCTTTTTCAACGTGGCCTTTGTGGTGGTGCTCACCTCGCTGCTGCTGCAAGGATCGACCATCGCCTGGAGCGCGCGCCGCTTGGGCGTGGCGCTGCCAGACCCAGATGACGAGGCACAGACGCGCCTTGTGTTCGGTGACTTTGTGATCGACGCCCGCACGCCGCTGAGTCAGCTGTGCGATTTTTACGCTTTGCCCGTTCCCCCTGACAGCGATCAAACAGTGGGGGAGTGGCTGGTGCTGGCGCTGAACCGTCCCCCAGTGGTGGGCGACAGTGCGCAAATCGGCCCCGCCGAGCTCAGCGTGCGCCGCATGGACGGTCAACACATCCAACAAATTGGCATTCGTTTGTAGGGTGTGAAGGACTGCGTTTTGCGCACTGAATTCAGCTGCCAAGCAGGCTGGTCGTTGTAGGGAAAATAGGCCTACAACCCTTGACTGACAAGCGCAACAAGCTATTAAAAAGAGAGCGTTAAGCGTCGTCAACTTCGGCACCCGTCGTGATGGCCTCTGTGGCGGGTATCGCCACCACCACGCGGTTGCGCCCGGCTTGCTTGCCTGTGTACATGACGGCGTCAACGCGGGCCATCAGGGCGTCCAGCGACTCGCCTGCTTGTTGCACCACGCCCGCCGTCGCGGTGACATGGAGCGTCTGTGTGCCAATGTCAATCTCCAGCCCCGCCAAGGCGCTGATAAAACGCGCCATGATGGCCTGTGCCTGCTCCGCCGTGGAGCCAGGTAGCAGCACCAAAAATTCCTCACCGCCCACCCGGGCCGCCATGTCTGCACCCCGAAAACTGTGGGCACACAGTTGGCCCACGCTGCGCAGAACGGCATCACCGGCGGCGTGGCCGTAGCGGTCGTTCACTTGCTTGAAATGGTCTAAATCAAACAGGCTCAGCGACAAGGCCTCACCGCTGCGCTGCACCCGCGCCAGCTCGGCGGTCAACCGAGCCACAAAGGCGCGCCGGTTGGGCAGGCCGGTGAGCAAATCCGTTGCGGCCTGGTGTTCGAGTTCAATCTGCAGGGCGATGCGCCGGGCGATTTCAGCCTGAAGTTCGCTGTTGGCGTCCTGCCATTGACGCCGCAGCCAGAACTCTTGTCGCTCGGTTTTTTGCAAGCGCAGTGCAAAGACATACCCCACCACGGCAGGCAGAACAACCAGAAATGCCGTCAGCAGGTTATTGCCCCAATTGGAACTGATGGCCCACACGCTAAGAGCGGTTCCTACTGCGCCAAATAGCGCCACTGGCAGCGCCACCTTCACGCGCCACGGCAGGAAAAGAAACAAGGCCAGTTGCATCAGCATGATCATGGCGATGGTGATAGGCAGAACGTCCACGCGCCATACAAGCCAGAGAAAAATGAGCGGATAGAACAACAGACCCAGCCACATCAGCATGCGCCCCGTCAGTGCCAGCGTCGGTGTGCGCTTGAGCGCCACGCTACCGGCAAGCAGCAGCGATCCAATGGCCACACGATAGAAAGCGAGTACCCAGAACTGCAGCACCGGGCCAAAAAAGAAGTAATCGATCACGGCCACCACCAGCTCTAGCACCGCCCACACCACCAGGCTGATGCGCTGTTGCGGCGCCACATACGCCAGCGTGCTCTCACGGAACGCTTGCTCCCAGACACCGTCGGCAAACTCCCCAACCAGTGGCCGTATGACAGCGGTCGTCTCTACGGCGTGCGAGTGGGGGCGGGAGGTCATTGGTGAATTCGTCAGTTGTCCTTCATATTACTCCAGGGGGTAGGCGATTCAGGCGCTTTTCCCGGCCCTCACTCCGGCTTCAAAAACTGGCCTGTTAGGATAAAAGGATGACCACCAAACCAAGAGTAGAGCTCTGTGTTGCGGGTCTCGTGTATTTCGAGGTCTTTGTTCCCGGCGGGGTGATTCCGCCTCCCGGGGAAGAATTGTTTGTCGACAACCTTCGGCTGGGACTGGGGGGCGCGTTGAATACGGCCTCGGTTGCCGCTGCTTTGGGGCTCGACGTGGTGCTGGCGCATCCGCGTGGCGAAGGCCTGTCGGACAGCGCCATTGCCCACACAACGCAACAACTCAACATCCCGACGCTGAACTGGGCGTCTCAACACAACCCCGCGGTGTCGCTCGTTTTCTCGGGCCTGCAAGACCGCTCGTTCGTGAGCACGGCGGACTTCGCAGCGCTGGCGCTGTGCCCTGAGTTGCCCCACGCCCGCTGGATTCACGTGCCTGGCTTGCTGGAAGCCCGCCATCTGGCGGATTCCTTGGCCGTTGCCCGGGCGGCGGGGGCCAAGGTCAGTGTGTCGGGCAGTTGGGCACCGGATGAGCTGACGGCGCTCAGCAGCCTCACCGACCAGCCGTGGGACTTGCTGATCCTTAACGACAAAGAGGCTGCGCTGGCGGCGGGTGAGCCCAAGTTGGCGCCCGATCGCTTGCAGGGGGCCGCTCGCAATGTGGTCGTCACCCTCGGGCCCGACGGCGCACTGGGGCGACTCGATGGCGCGTGGGCGAGTGCCGATGCGGTACCCGTGAACGCCGTCGATTTCACGGGCGCGGGCGACGCTTTTTGCGCTGGTGTGCTGGCCGCGCTGTTGCGCGGCGTGACGGGCGACGCCGCACTGCGCCAGGGCTGCCGGGTGGCGGCCCGGCTCTTAACCCAAGCCGGTGGCGTGGTTGACGACCCCGCCACCTTGGCTGACTTGAAAGGAATCACTTGATCAAAGAATTTGTTATTTTGGGCGGCGGCAGCGCCTACACCCCCGGCTTGCTGCAGGCCCTCATTCACCAGGGAAATAGCCTCGGGCTGGCTCGGGTGCGTTTGTTTGATACCGATGCCGAGCACCTCGAATTGGTGGGCCGCTTGGGCCAAGCCATGGCGCGCAGCGCGGGGGTCAACTTCACCGTGGAGACGGCCGACACGCTGGAAGCGGCGGTGCGTGGTGCCGATGCCGTGCTCAACAGCACGCGCCCCGGTGGTTTTGGCGCGCGCCGCATGGATGAAACGCTGCCTTTGAGTTTGGGCATTCCCGGCCAAGAAACCGTGGGCCCCGGTGGCTTCTTCTTTGCCTTGCGCTCGGTGCCCGAGGCTTTGCGCGTGGCCGACATGCTGGAAAAAGTCGCGCCCCACGCGCTGCTGCTCAACTACACCAACCCCAGCAACATCGTCACCCAAGCCTTGGTGAATCGGGGTGGCGTGCGGGTGTTGGGCTTGTGCGATCAGTCGGACGAAGACTTGCATGATTTGGCCCATGCGCTGGGGCATGCCGGTCAAGCCATCGACTTTCGTTGCAACGGCCTGAACCATGCCACCTGGTACAGCGACATGCGCTTTGGCGGCGAGGCGGTGATCGAATTCCCCGCCACGCTGCAGGCACCGCCCGGCCTCAACGCCGAGCACGTGCTGCGGTTTGAGTTGTCGCTGAAACTCGCGCGGGAGACGCCCGGCTTCTGGCCCAACTCTTACCTGCCCTACTACATGGCGCCTGAGCGCTTCGTGGCCTTGTCCAAAGAGGAAGGCCCGCGCAGCGACGCCATCGTCGCCAAGCTGCCCAGCTACTACGCGCACTTCCGTGAAGAAGCGGTCAAAGACACGCCGGTGCTGCGCCACCACCGGGGCACGGCCGGTTTTGGCGACTTGGCGGTGACGGTGATTCAAGCGTTGCAGCAGGCGCAGGGCGGGTCACTGGTGTTGAACGTCGAAAATCAGGGCACCACGGCGCTGTTTGCGCCCACCACCGTGGTCGAATCGCGCGGCAATTTGGGCCCTGCGGGCTGGACGCGTGTACCCGCCGCCGCTGTGCCGTCAGGGCACACCGGCTTGCTGCACCAGCTGGAGAACTACCAACACTTGGCCGCCGAAGCTGCCCGCACCGGCCGTGAGGTCACGATTCTGAAAGCCCTCGCCGCCAACCCGCTGGTGGGCACCAAGGCGCAGGCCGACGCCTTGTGGGCCTTGGCCCGGGCGCACTACGGCGCACTGCTTCCCCTGCTCGCATGAAAGCGTTGCCATTGGCCACGGCGGTGCCGTGGGACGACCTGGAGCGCGTGGTGATTTTGTCGCCGCATCTGGACGACGCCGCGCTCAGCTGCGGGGGCCTGCTGGACTTTCTTTCCACCCGCCAAGCCGGGGCGCTGGTCATCAGCATCTACTGTGGCAACCCGCCGCCCGTGAAAAATGGCGACGGCAGCCTTCGCACGCTCCAGCGCAAGGGCTACGTCAACCCCCGCCTGCGCCGTTTGGAAGACCGCGCGGCCATGCACGCCTCGAACACCGACTTTGTGCACCTGAGCTTTCCCGACAACATTTACCGGCGCAGCCCCACCACCGACCAGTTCATTTACCGCCATGCGCACGAGCGTTGGTCGTCCCCACGGGTGGACGACATGGGCCACGTTGAGGAGTTGTACTTGGTGCTCCGGCGGCTCAGTTTGAACTTGGGGCGCATGCTGCTGGTCAGCCCCATGGGCATTGGCCAGCATGTGGACCACACCATCGTCGCCCGCGTGGCGCTGCGTTTGGCGGAGCAGGGCGCGTCCCTGCTGTTTTACGAGGACTTTCCCTACGTCGTTAACCCCACCATTGGCAGCGGCCTGCACGACGACCCGCGCCAAGCCTTGCAACGCCTGGACCGCGCGCCCTCGGCGTGTCTGGCGTTGCCCGTCAATGTGGACGCCAAGGCCGCCTTGATTGGCCACTACGGCACCCAAATTCCCGCCCTCTTTCAAGACGAGGCCGGCCTGCGAGAGGCCCTCCAAATGCGTCAGCACGAGGGCCAACCCTGCGAGTTCTACTGGAAGACCCGAGAACTGCGCCCCACCCGAGAGGAACACCGATGACATTGCAAAGTTTTATGAAACAGGAGGCCCTGCAAACCCCCGCCCTGCTCCGCCGCGAAGCCGCCCACTGGGAGGCCCAGGCCACCACCCTGCGCGCGCAAGCCGCCGCACGTCCGCAGGTGGCGCTGATTGGCCGGGGCAGCTCCGGCAATGCCTGCACCTTTGCTTCCTATTTGATGATGCTCAAAACCGGGCGTCACCCCGTTGAGTTTCGTCCTTGGGTGACGACGCAGGACTTGCCCGAGGCCGACTGGAGCGACACCGTGGCCTACGCGTTCTCGGCCTCCGGCCACAGCGTGGACGTGTCCGAGGCGCTGCGCTGGCTGAAATCTCGCGGCGCGATGACCGTGGGCGTGACCGGATCTGACGCCATCGACATTCCGCTGCTGGCCCATGCCGACGGCGTCTTTCGCCTGAACTGCGGCCCGGAGAAAGCCGTGCCCGCCACCAAAAGCTTCACCGCCCAGCTGTTCGCCGCAGCCGCCTTGGCGGGTTACCCCATGGTGCAAGCCGCCGAGCAAACCGCGCAGGCCATGGAGGCCATGCTCAAGAGCAACGCCGTGGACACGCTGGCCACCTTCTTGCAAGGCGCCCGCACCGTCGCTTGGCTGGCACGCGGCCCGTCTTACGCCGGCGCATTGGACGCTGCCCTGAAGGCCCAAGAAAGCCTGGGCTTGCCCGCAGTGGCCTATTCCACCGCCGAGTTTTTGCACGGCCCCATTGCCATGTTTCACCGCGAAGACCGGGTGGTGTTGTTCTCAGGCGCTGATGAGCCCATGGACAGCAAACAGGCGGTGGTCAACACCTTGCTCTCACGCGGCGTGCCCTTCATCACCATCGGCACCGACACCACCCGCGAGGCCGGCTTGCCCCTTCAATTGCCCGCTGACCGCTGGGCTCGCACCCCGGTGCTGGCGTTTTTGGCGCAGTTGGCCTGCGCCGAATTGGCCGAGCGCATGCAGCTGGACGCTGATGCGCCGGCCGACCTCAAGAAGGTCACGCTCACCCGTTGATGTTTATCAGGATTTACGCAAGTATTTTCCAATTCAGGTATGAGCCTGAAGCAGGCTTGAGTCGGTGCCCGCAAGCACCACCGGGTGGTCAAAGGCCTGAGTCTGGTCACGTTGTACTACACCGACGTGCAAGGGCGCAGCCTGCCGGTGAACCACCGGATGGGGTTGATGTTTGCAGTTGAGGCCAACCGCACTGTGTCAGTGGACAAAAGAGTGTGGGTGCAGGTGCAAAGGCTCAAGATGTGAATATTCCCCAATGGGTATCCATCGCAAGTGACTCAACTCGCTCGCCTCTCGCTTTGCACGGCCATGGGAGGGGTCTTAGGGAAGTGAGGGCACCACCGACCGCTGAGCGCACCCCTCATTTAGATTTTTCCGTCACGCCGTCCAAGCGGCGTTCATTTGCCACTTGAGCGCCCATGCCGGTATGTCCAGCGCTGGCATGGGCCGCGCTACGCCATAGCCCTGTGCCAGATCACAGTGAATGCTCAGTAACAAGTCACCCAACACCTGGGTCTCTACGCCCTCGGCAATCACCTGGCGCTGAAACACCTCAGCCAGCCCGATCACCCCCTCAACGATGGCCAGGTCGTCGGCACTGTTCGTCATGTTGCGAATAAAGCTTTGGTCGATCTTCAGTGTCTCAGTCGGCAGATGCTTAAGGTAGGTCAGCGACGAATAACCCGTGCCAAAATCGTCCAACGCGAACGTCACCCCTAAGGCGAGACAGGCGTGCATCACGGCCATCACGCTTTCAATGTCGTCCAAGGCGCTGGTTTCCAGAATTTCAAGCTGCAGGCGTTGCGGCGCTGCATCAGGGTGCGCTGCCAGGATGGCCTGCAGTCGCTCAGGAAAGTTGGGCTGCTGCAATTGCATCGCACCAATATTGACGCTCACGGCCAGGTCCAGCCCCTGTGCTTGCCAGGCACTCATCTGAGTCAGTGCGCTCGCAATGACCCATTCGCCCACCTCAACACCCAGGAGATGGTCTTCAATGGTGGGCAGGAAGACACCAGGAGGCAACAGTCCCCGCTCCGGGTGTTGCCAGCGAATCAGGGCTTCGGCCCCAATCACAGTGCCGGTGCGCATATTGACCTTGGGCTGGTAGTACAAGACGAATTCCCCTTGGGTCAGTGCTTCACTGATGCGCTTTAGGTCTTCGTGGCGGCTTTGAATCGCTGCATCGTTGGCAATATCAAACAGGTGGTAGCGGTTTTTCCCGGCCTGTTTGGCCAAATACATGGCCTGATCGGCGTGGCGCAGCAAAACATCGGCATCCACATCGTCCTGCGGGTAAAACGTCACGCCAATGCTGGCAGACACGCGCACGCTGTGATCTGACGGCGAACCCCCCTCGTTGCTGCTTGCAGGAAGCTTGACCACCGTGGCCGCCGCTACCAGCAGGCGCTCGATCACCGAGATGCAGTCCCTGCTTTGATCCAGATCGACCAAGATCGCCACGAACTCGTCGCCGCCGATGCGGGCCAAGGTGTCGCCCTCACGCAAGACGTCTTGCATGGTTTTAGAAACCGCTATCAGCACCGCATCACCGGCTTCGTGACCATGGGTGTCGTTGACCGCTTTGATGTTGTCCAAGTCGAGGAAGACCACCGCCAGCCCTTGATCACGACGCAGACACTGGCCGATGGCCTGTTGCAGTCGGTCGCGCAGCAGCAGTCGGTTGGGCAGGCCGGTTAAGGTGTCGAAGTGGGCCATGCGCTCCAGTTCGCTCTGGTGCGCTTTGATGGCCGTGACGTCGGAAAACAGGGCCACGTAGTGCAGGGTGGTCCCCGCGTCGTCCCGCACGGCGCTGATGGTGAGAATTTCTGCATACACCTCGCCATTTTTGCGCCGGTTCCAGACTTCTCCGCTCCAGTGGCCTTGGGTGGTGAGTTCATGCCATAACGCCACATAAAACGCCTTGCCTTGTCGACCCGACTGCAGAATCCGTGGGTTTTTGCCCAGCACTTCCTCCCGGCTGTAGCCGGTGATTTGAGTGAACATGTCGTTGACGTCGATGATGTTGCCGCTCGGGTCGGTGATGGTGATGCCCTCGCGGGCATGCGTGAAGACGCTGGCGGCGAGTTTTTGGCGAACTTCGATCTGTTTGCGTTCGGTGATGTCGTGAATCACGCCGACCAGAAAATGAACGCCCTGGTCATCGGTGTACCGTGTTTTCTTGGTGAACAGGGTGCGGCTGTCTTTGCCTCTTCGTTTTCCTTTGAGGGTGAGTGTCTCCTCAACTGAACTCTCTTGTCCGCTGCTGAGCACCTGCTGGTCGATGCGCAAGAAATGCTCACGTTCAACCGGATCGACGTGCTCGGTCAGTGTCATGCCAAGTGCCTCTTCCCTCGTCAGTTCAAAAAGGCTGACAAAAGCATCGTTGACAAGAAGAATCCGGCTTTGATCATCTTTGACAAAAATGGGGTCGCCTACCGCGTTCAAAATGGCATGGAGATAGCGCTCATTTCCACGAAGTGTGGCCTCTGTATCCTTGCGTTCAGTGATGTCTTGAATGGTCCCAATCATTTTGACAGGAGTACCCTCAGGGTTGAGGCTCAACTCCCCTCTGCCCCACACCCAGCGTATTGCGCCATTGTTACCACGGACGATGCGGTATTCCCGGTTGAAGGGTCGGCGCGATTCAATCACTTCGTGCCGCAAATAATCAAGCACCATGGCCCGATCATCAGGGTGCACGATGGCGTTCCAACTCGCTGTCGTTTTTTCAGTATCGACCTCAATGCCAAATATCTGGTTCAAAACGCAGGAGCTTGTCCAGCTGTCTGTTTCCAAGTTCAGCACATACGCCCCGATGTGTCCGACGCGTTGTAGTTCACTGAGCAGAAATTCCTGCTCTTGCAGCGCCTCCTCGGCTTGTTTTCGTTGTGTGATGTTGATATTGCTACCCGCCGCCCGCTGAGGCACGCCTTGGGCGTTGCGCTCATTGACCCGTCCGCGCGCATGCACCCAAGCCCAGCCCCCTTGTTCATTCTGCACGCGAAAGTCCATCTCAAAGTCGGGCGACTGCGGTAGCATCGCCGCGTGAAGGCCCTGCACGAAGGGGGTGAGGTCATCGGGGTGGAGCAACACAAGCAAGGCGTCTAGCGAATTGATCTGCGTGTTAGCGCGGAGTCCAAGCCAGGTTAGATGATCTTGCACGACGTCAAGACGACCTGTCACTATGTCTAACTCCCAAAAAACAATTTTTGCGGTATCCACTGCCAAAGCCAACTTGCGCTGAGCCTGCTCGATACCGACCTGAAGAGAGGCTTTGTGTTTGATTTCATCCCGAGCCCGCAGCCAACGGGTTCCACAGACCACCAGGGTTGCAATGGTGAGTCCCGAGACGCTGGCAATTGGTAATGTGTGAGCGCCAATTTGGCCCACTATCAGCAGCTCGACTAGCGTCACCACAACGTTGGTCAGGAGGACAATGGCCGCAACGAAAAGAGCATTGAATTGCCAATCACGCCGTTGTGGAATAAGGGATTGGGGAGGCGTTTGCATAAGGGGAGTGTGCACTCAATTTTCTGAAACACCGTGCCAGATAGGAGGGCTTGGGCATACCCATCCACAGATGCACAAAGCGACTGTGCCACTGCGCCGAGCCGATGCAGCGTCAGTGCGTATTATTCATCACATCATCCGCCATCGATAAAGCGCGCTCCTGGCGAATAAGCGCCCACAGCGGCACCAATCTCAAAAAGGACCACGGCGGTGAGGCCAAACGGCAACACTGTGTGACATGCGAGCCAGCGGCAGACGTCTTTGCTGCAGCCCAAGGGATTTCGGATCGCCTTGACGTTTTGGATGCAGAAAAGTTTTTTGTTGCCAATCTCCATGAGCGAGGTGGCTTCCGATCAGCGACAGGCTGTGAGGCACTGGAGCGCTGGGTTTACTTTAGCAACTTGCCCCAGGGGCCTACGTTGTAAACGTCCTGGTAACCATTTTTCAGTAAGACCATTTTGGCCATGCCGCTGCGCGTGCCGCTGGCGCAGCAGAGCACCACGGGTGTTGACTTAGGAATTTCACTGAGGCGACGCCCCAACTCGGGAAGTGGAATGTTGACCGTGCCCGGCGCATTGCCGCTGGCAAACTCCATGGCGGAACGCACGTCCACAAACACGGCTCCACTCTTTTTCAGCTCCGGCAGCATCGCCACCACGCGTTTGGAGTTCCACCACTTGTAGCCAAACCAAAGCGCCAGTGCGGCGAGGGGCCAATATTTTTCGAAAAGAACCGAGCTATCCATGGCGTGCCTTGTCAGGTGGAGCCGCGGAGGCGGCAGTGAGGGGGGAATTTCAATGGGCTTGAATATACCCGGTTGGGTATCAGTCGTTGCTGTTAAAGGGTCACGCCATGCGCTCGCCAACCCCCCTGCGAGGCAAGATAGGCCCGCCCCAGGGCAGTGCACGCCCACCCAGTCACCCTATGATGGGCGGCTGCTGGCGAGGCATGGCACCGGCGGCACGCTGGCGTCGGGCTTGCACGCTCAGTGCGTGCCCTGAGCCTGTTCACCCGCGCGCAGGCATCTCCCATTGCCCGCTTCGCTCTGAGCGAAACAGCGCGTCAATGATGTGCATGTTTTGAATCGCATCTTCCACACCGTAGGGCAGCGGTATGTCATCGCGAATGGCTTGGGAAAACGCGTCGCCTTCTAAGCTGTATTGATCGCAGGCAGGCAGGATGTGTTCGACGGCATGGCCACCAGCGGGTAAGGTTCCGTCGTCGGTGAAGAGGCGCGTGATGCCGTTGGCGGGGGCGTTGAACGGAACTTCAATTTCTAGCCGCTGGCGAGTGCCGACCAAGTGCACGCGCTGGTAGGGGGCGGACTGGGTGGAGACGGTGAATTCCAGTCGGCGTCCGTCGCCAAAGTCCAGCAGAGCGCTGACCGTGCGGTCGGTCTGAAAATTGGGGTCGCGGTCCATCAGGGCCATCACCCGCACGGGTTCGGCCTCGAACATGAAGCGACCGGCCACGACGGGGTAACAGCCAATGTCATACAGCGCACCGCCGCCTGCGTCTAAGCGGTTGCGAATGTTGTCTTTCTGGGCGTTGAAGTATGAAAAAAATACCTGGACCGTTTTTAGCTCGCCCAGGCTGCCATTTCGCGCCAGCTCGCGGGCTTTGATCCACTGCGGGTGAAAGCGCACCATGAACGCTTCCATGATGTGGACTTGGCCTGCCACTTCGCGCAGGGCCGCCGCTTCGTTGGCGTTCAGGGCGATGGGTTTTTCACACAGCACATGTTTACCCGCGCGTGCGGCTGCCAAGGTCATGGGCACGTGCAAGTCGTTGGGCAGTGGGTTGTAGATGGCCTCAATGCTGGGGTCTTCCAGCAAGGCGTCATACGACCCGTAGGCTTTGGCAATGCCAAGTTGGGTGGCGGTGCTTTGCGCTTGTTCTAACGAGCGAGAGGCAATGGCGTTGACCGAGCAAAACTGGCTTTTCTGCAGCGCCGGAATCACTTTCTCTCGACCGATCTTGGCGGTGCTCAGCACGCCCCAACTGACTTTTTTCATGCCGATGGTTCTTTCAATCCAAGGTCCTCTTCAGGGCTTACATGTAGGTGTTCAACAGATTTTCCAGACGCTCTTGACGACCTGACACGGGCGCTGTGTCGGTGTTGTGGGCGACCACGTGGGCGGCCAAGGCGTCCAGCGTCATTTTGCCGTTGATCACGTCTTGGCCAAAGGGTGTTTTCCAACCGGCGTAGCGCGCTTCTTTCAATGGCTCTAACCGGTCGTCTTGGATCATCTTCTCGGCGATCAGCAAGGCGCGGGCGGAGAGGTCCATGCCGCCAATATGGCCGTGGAACAGGTCTTCGGGGTCGATGGACTGGCGGCGCACTTTGGAGTCAAAGTTAAGCCCCCCGGTGCTGAAGCCGCCGCCTTTCAAAATCAGGTACATCGCCAACGCTGTCTCAGGCGTGGCGTGGTTGGCTTCGATGTTGACCTTCACTTCTTTCTCCAAGCCGTAACGGCACAGAAAGCCATAAACAGTGGCGGTGTCAAAGTCGTACTGGTGTTGGGACGGTTCGCGGGGTTTGGGCTCCAACAGAATCGCGCCTTTGAAGCTAATTTTGTGTTTGTACGCCACCACCATGTTGAGGAAGCGCCCCATCTGGTCCAGCTCTTGGCCCATGCGGGTGTTGAGCAGCGTCTCATAGCCTTCACGCCCGCCCCACAACACGTAGTTTTCACCGCCAAGCTTCAGGGTGGCGTCCATGGCCTGTTGTTTAGCGCCGAGCACGTCGACCATTTCATGCAAGTGGTTCACGCTCTCACGAGGGGTGGCCCCTTCGGGGGCAATGTCACGGTCGTGAAAGCAGTAGTAGGGTGCGCCCAGTTTTTCGAAGAATTCAAAAGCGATGTCGGCCTTGGCTTTGGCGGCGGCCATGGGATCGGCCATGTGGTGCCAGGGGCGCTGGAAGGTATCGCCGCCAAAGGCCTCCAGCCCGTTCCCGCAGAAGCTGTACCAGTAGCAGGCGGCAAAACGCAGGTGTTCGGCCACGGTTTGCCCAACACCCTGCGGTTTTTGTCGTACCACTTGAATGCGAGTGGATTGGTGGCGTTGGCCCCCTCAAAAGCGATGGGCGCGATGTTAGAAAAATAAGAAGGTATGGGGGTTTCTTGTCAAAAAATAGTGAACTACAAACCAAAGCAGGGGCTCAAGCGGGAGATGCGCTGGGGTACAGCGCCCGAAAACGGGCGTAGCGGCTGGCCAGCATGGTTTGCTCGTCGGCGTCGGGCCGGTAGGTGGACTCCACCTCGGGGCTCAGGCACACCGTGGCTTGCGCAGCGCCCGTGGCCAACCACGCGAGACGCGCGGCCCCCAAGGCACCGCCCACGGCCGAGCTGCCATGGGTCACCACCTCCACATTCAGGGCCGAGGCCAGTTGCTGCGCCCACAGCGCGCTGCGGCTGCCGCCTCCGACCAGCGAGAGGCGTTGCACCGTGCTGCCAGCGGCGTTGAGCGCGGCCAGGCCATCTTTCAGTCCAAAGGTCACGCCTTCGATGACCGAGTAACCCAGGCGGGCGGCGTCGGTGTCGAAGCTCAGGCCATGAAAACTGCCTCGCACATTCGCGTCATTGTGCGGCGTGCGCTCGCCGCCCAGATAAGGCAGAAACAAGGGCGAGGCTGCGCGTTGCGCCAGGGTAAGCGTCTCGGCTTGGGCGGCCAGCGCCCCTTCAGAGGGTTGCCCCAACAGGCCGGTGACCCACTGCAACGCGCTGGCGGCAGACAACATCACGCTCATCTGGTGCCAACGCTGCGGCAAGGCGTGGCAAAACGCGTGCGTGGCGCTGGCCGCATTGGGCTGGTAGCTGGGGGTCACCACAAACAACACGCCGCTGGTGCCCAGCGACAAAAAGCCTTGTCCAGCCTCCACTGCGCCCATACCGACGGCGCTGGCCGCGTTGTCTCCTGCGCCACCCGCGACGACGATGCCAGGGGCCAGCCCCAGGGCGTTCGCGACATCGGTGGTGAGCTGACCACCGGCCTGACTGCCTTCGACCAGGCGTGGCATGTGGGCAGTGGTGAGATCGGTGAGTGCCAGCAATTTGTCAGACCAAGCGCGTTGTTGCACGTCTAGCCAGAGGGTGCCACTGGCGTCAGACAGATCCGTCACATAGTCGCCGGTAAGCATCAGGCGCACATAGTCTTTGGGCAGCAATACCTTGGCCATCCGTTTGAAAAGGTCCGGCTCATGGCGGGCCACCCAGCGCAATTTGGGCGCGGTGAAGCCGGGCATGGCCAGGCTACCGGCCAGGGCGGGCAACTCGGGGCATTCGGCCATCATCTCGGTGCATTCCAGCGCGCTGCGGGTGTCGTTCCACAAAATGGCGGGGCGCAGGACTTGGTCTTGGGCGTCGAGCAGCACGGCGCCGTGCATCTGGCCTGACAAGCCAATGCCTTGCACTGCGGCGTACTCGCTTGGATAGTGCTGGCGCAATTGGGCCAGTGCCAACTGGGTGGCTTGCCACCAGTCGGTTGGGTTTTGCTCGCTGTGACCGGGGTGCGGGCGAGCCACCTGAAGCGCTGAGCCCGCCGAGCCAATCACGTGGTGGTCGGGACTCAGCAGCAGTGCTTTGACTTCCGAGGTGCCGATATCAATGCCTAAATACATGGGTGTTCCAGAGGTTGAGGTTCAAGGGGTGGGGGTGTCGTCCGAGGCGGGCGTCACCTGTGGGAAAGAGCGGCTGTGCATGGGGCGCAGTTCGTGGTGCAGCACCAGGGCGGCGGCGCCCACGGCGCAGGCCAACAATTCATAGCGCGCCGAGCGCAGCGTGGGAGCGGTCATGCCGGTGCTGTCGGCGTAGGTTTTCAGTGTGTCCTGTGCGACCTGCTCAAGCGCAGGGTAGCGCTCGCAAGACGGGCCGCCCACCACCAGCACGCTGGGGTTAAAGGTGGTCCACAGGTTTTGCAGCACCACGCCCAGATAACGCCCGCCCTGCGAGGGCTGGGCCCATTGCGCCAAAGCGCGCGCACCAAAAAAGGTTTCGGCACAGCCGTGTCGCCCACAGGAACAACGCAAGCCATCAATCTGCAAAATGCTGTGGCCAATTTCACCCGCCATGCCCTGCGCGCCGGTGAACAAGCGGTCGTTAAGCACAATGCCTGCACCCACACCAGCACCACAACTCACAAAGATGAGCGAGTTTTGCGCCTCACCGGGAGAAAATTCGTACTCGCTCAGGGCCGCCGTGTCGGCTTCGTTTTGCACGTGCACCGGCACGTCGGGCACACCTGCTTCGTTCAAGGCGTGGGTGATCAGCGGCACAAAGTCCACATTGCGCCAGCCCAAGTTAGGGGCGAAACGCAGCACACCCGTGGCATCGTCAAAGGCACCGGGCAACCCAATTCCCACCCCGGTGAGTCGAAATTCCCGCTCAGCCAGCGCGGCGCAGGCTTGAGCCACCAGTTGAGCAGCTTGTTGGCACACGCCCTCGGGGGCGGTGTCAGTCAGTGGTTCTTCAATCGACCACAAGACCTCACCCGTGATGGAAATGCCCACCACGCGCAACGCCTCCACGGCGACTTCCACGCCAATCAGGCCTCGGGTGCTGCCATCTAGCTGCAGCGGGGTGGACGGGCGGCCTTGACCGCTGGCCGGGGTCACGCTGGTTTCTGACAGCCAGCCTTCGTCAATCAACTCCCGCACCAACAGACTCACGGTGGATTTGGTCAACCCACTGGCTTGCGCCAGCTGGGCCCGTGACAAGCCGCTTTGGGCCCGAAGCAGGCGCAGCAGCACACTGCGGTTGATGCGTTTAACGAGTTGTTGGTCGCCGGTGGTTGTCATGGTCAGGGGGTTTCAGGGTTCAACGGGTGAGCACCTGGGGTATGCCGTCAGGTTGTTTGCCAGCGATGATCATGCCAAGAACTTTGTCCTCAGACACATCAGCCGTGCGGTGAGTGCCCACTAGGCGGCCGTTTTTCATGACGGCCAAGCGGTCGCTCAAGGAAAACACATCGGGCAGGTCGTGCGTGATCAAGAAAATGCCCACGCCATCGGCTTTCAGTTGGTGCCCCAGCGCCCCCACCATGGCGGTTTCCTCAGGGCCTAACGCAGCAGTGGGCTCGTCCATGATCAGAATGCGAGCGTTGAAGTAAATCGCCCGCGAGATGGCCGCCACCTGGCGTTGTCCGCCAGCGCCAGCGTTTGGTCGATCGACTCAATGCCGCATCGGCACTGATGTACTTGGTGCCTGACTTTTCCAGTGGCGCTTTGAGGGTGGCCTCGTCCGCCTTCCCGCGCTCTTCCTGAAAGTTGGACCAGCTCACGCCCACGGTTTGGGCAAACACGCCGGCGCTGACCAAGCTCAGTGTGAATGCGCCTATGACGGTCAATGTTGTTTTCAATTTCGTCAATCTCTCCTGCGGGTTGGCCGTGAACTGGCTTTGGGTTTGCGTGGGGCCCAAGCGAGCCATTGTGCAGCCTTTAATACAATTTGACCGCTAGGTTACAAGTCCTGTGCGACCGGTGCGATTGTGCTGAGCACGAAACCCAAGAAGGGGGGCACGCACCCGATGTGGCTGGACGGCGTAGCGGGGCAGTCGGTCAGGCTGACGCTATTT
>JAGODZ010000311.1 GCA_017997975.1 Rhodoferax sp. | reverse complement strand
TTGGTCTACCCGGAGGGGATCGAACCCCCGACCCACAGCTTAGAAGGCTGTTGCTCTATCCAACTGAGCTACGGGCAGAGATCGAGAGAAATTGATGGTCGGGGCGAAAGGATTCGAACCTTCGACCCTCTGGTCCCAAACCAGATGCGCTACCAGGCTGCGCTACGCCCCGACTTAGATGTATTGTAGCCGGTCGAAAGAGCGAGTTTGACAGAAGCAAAGCAATTTGGCTTGATTTTTTTATTTCCCCCAAGATTTAAGAAAAACGCTGAACTCTGGGGGGAATATAGTTCTGTCATGAAATTGATTCACCCAGCGCTCACTTGGCTAGAAGAGGGAGAGGTGTTTCCCGATACTTCGTATTCATGGGGCACCGACTCTGGCGCGCCAGGTTTGTTGGCTGCGGGAGGCGACTTGACCGTTGAGACGTTGAAAAGAGCGTACTCGGCAGGAATATTTCCTTGGTACAGCGCGGGTCAGCCCATTCTCTGGTGGAGCCCCACGCCTCGCATGGTGTTGGAGGTGGCCCACTTCAAACTGCATCGTTCGCTTAAAAAGACCCTTGATAAATTTAGAAGCAATTCGGCTTGCGAAATCCGCATCGACTCGGCCTTTCGTGAAGTCATCGAGTCATGTGCGACAAGTGCCCGCGAAGGCCAATCTGGCACATGGATCGTGGAAGAAATGGTTGAAGCGTATGTTGCTTTGCACCAAGCAGGGTTCGCGCACAGTGTTGAAACTTGGGCCAATGGTGAGCTTCAAGGCGGCTTGTACTGCGTGTCGATAGGGTGTTATGTTTTTGGTGAATCGATGTTCAGCCGCTCTACGGACTCCTCCAAAATTGCCCTCGCCGCACTGGTCGCATTGTGTCGGCACCACCAGATCCCCTTTATTGATTGCCAGCAAAACACAAAGCATCTTCGATCGCTGGGGGCGCAAGAAATTCAGCGGTCCGAATTTTTGAGCCAGGTGCAATGCCATATTGCCCGCCCCCGACCTCACTGGAAATTCGACCCCCTATACTGGCGACAAATCATTCCCAGTATGACCTAGCAACGTGACCCACCTCAAGGAACTTCCGCTTCAAACGCTGCAGTTTTATGCGACTGCGTCCTACCCATGCAGCTACCTACCCGGTAAGCAAGCTCGCTCCCAAGTGGCTACACCCAGCCACTTGATCAACAGTTCAACCTACTCAGAGTTGGCCCACCAGGGGTTTAGGCGCAGCGGCATGTTCACTTACCGGCCCTACTGCGACGCCTGTAGCGCTTGCCTGCCGTTAAGGGTGCTGACCGAAGTTTTCAAACCAGACCGAAGCCAACGCAGAGCGTGGGCGCAACATGCCCGTCTTCAGGCGCGAATACTCGAACTGTGTTTTGTTCAAGAACACTATGAGCTCTACCTGCGCTACCAAAGCTGTCGCCATGCGGGCGGTGGAATGGACGAGGACAACGTTGACCAATACGCCCAGTTCTTGCTGCAAACGCGGGTGAATTCACGCTTAGTCGAGTTTCATGAGGTTCTGCCAGATGGCACCACAGGTGATCTCAAGATGGTGTCTATTCTTGACTTACTGGACGATGGGTTGTCAGCGGTCTATACGTTTTATGAGCCCGAACCCGGTTGCAACTATGGAACCTACAACGTGTTGTGGCAAATCGAGCAAGCGCGTTCTTTGAATCTACCCCACGTTTACCTGGGTTACTGGATTCAAGAATGTCAAAAGATGAGCTACAAGTTGAAGTTTCGACCTTCGCAAGTCCGCGCGGGCGGCGTGTGGGTGGACGGTGCCCAGCACAGTAAGGAATCATTGCCGAGCATTGATTAAATAGCGCGTTGGCAACTGGCAACTCTTTGAAGCACGGGCTGTTTTGACGCTTCAATACCTCAGCTTACTTTGGGTCCGCTCGGGTTCACCATACAGGGCTCACTCTGAGTTCGGAATTGGGTGTTTCAACGCATTCACTTTCATTTTCAGGTGCGCAGCGGCGATCAAATCAATACCGAGCTGGTCGCACAGCTGAAGCAAGTACAGCAACACATCGGCCGCTTCAGCGGCTACCTCCGCTTTTTTGACTTCGTCCAAGTTGTGGCTTTGCGCCTCCGTGAGCCATTGGAAGTGCTCCAGCAACTCGGCAGCCTCCACGCTCAACGCTGCAGACAAATTTTTGGGAGAGTGAAATTGTCCCCAGTGTCTGGCCAAGGCAAATTCCCGAAGCGCTTGGGTGAGGGTTTCGATACCGTGTGTCATTTTCTATTTTGATGGTGATGGGCAAGCAGGGCAGGATACGAGTGCTCAGAACCCGGTACGGTGGCCGCATTCACCGTGAAGGCAAGGGCAGCGCTGTTTTGTACCGCACCTGTTTGAGCGCAAAGCTGGACCGTATTTTGTCGATGCCGGTGATGGGACTGAGCTGGTCCAGAATGAAACGCTCCAGCGCCGCAATGTCAGCCACCGCCACGCGAATCAGGTAGTCCGAGTCGCCAGTCATCAAATAGCACTCCATCACCTCATCGTGCTCGGCAATGCTGCGCTCAAAATCTGCCAGCGCGGTTTTGTGCTGGGACTTGAGGCTGATGGAGATGAACACGTTCAGGCTCAAGCCGAGCTTGGTGGCATTGGCAATGGCCACGTAGCGGTCAATCACGCCAGCAGTCTCCAACGCCTTAACGCGGGCCAAGCAAGGTGAAGGACTGAGGTGCACGCGCCGGGCCAGCTCCACATTGGAGACTGAACCATCTCTCTGGAGCTGATCCAAAATTCGCAGATCGACATCATCGAGGTTCATAACACCTTAAAAAATTGATTGGTCAGCATTTTATGCCCCCGCTATCAGAATTCAGGCCTCACATTGGCAGCAAATTTGGTCCGTTTTTTTGTAAAGTGAATCCCTATGACTACCCGATTCAATCCACCGCCCATGACCGACCTCGATCCTCAAGAAACCGCCGAATGGCGCGATGCCTTCTCGGCGCTGGTCGCCGCCCAAGGGCCAGAACGTGCCCGTTTTGTGCTCGACGAGCTGGCCCGCCTCGCCCGCACCCAGCGCGTGGGCTGGCAGCCCGAGCTGTGCACCCCGTATGTCAACACCATCGGCGTCGACCAGCAACCGGTTTTTCCCGGCGACTTGGCGGTGGAAGAGCGACTGGGCTCGTTGATGCGGTGGAACGCCTTGGCCATGGTGGTGCGCGCCAACCAAGCCTATGGGGAGTTGGGCGGACACATCGCCAGCTATGCCAGTGCGGCAGATTTGTTTGAAGTGGGCTACAACCACTTCTTTCATGCCCGCAGTGACGCCACCTCGCAGCTGGGTGACCTGGTCTTCTTCCAACCCCACAGCGCCCCTGGCGTTTATGCCAGAGCCTTTTTAGAAGGCCGTTTGAGCGCTGACGATTTGCTGCACTACCGCCAAGAACTCACCTCTCCCGCCGCCAAAGCTGTCGGCGCCTTGGACCCCGAAGCGGCGCTCAAAAGCGGCCTGGCGCGCGGCTTGTGCAGCTACCCTCATCCTTACTTGATGCCAGACTTCTGGCAGTTCCCCACCGGCTCTATGGGCATTGGCCCCATCAGCTCGATCTACCACGCCCGCTTCATGCACTACCTCACGCACCGCCAGCTGCTCAACTGCGAAGGCCGCAAGGTGTG
>JAGODZ010000084.1 GCA_017997975.1 Rhodoferax sp. | reverse complement strand
TGGCGATGCACCGCGCGACATTTGGCTGCGCTTGACCTCCACCAGCACACGTCAAATCCACGTCGCAGCCCTGACCCGCCATGAGCTGGACGCCCTGGCTTTGCGGCACAACTTGCTCGCCAGCCTTTACTTGGGTGTGGTGCTGGTGCTGATGGTGTGGGGAATGGCCAACAGCCTGCTGCAACGCGAGGGCGTGATGGTCGCTTTTGTGCTGATGCAGCTCACAGCGGGCTTGTTCGGGCTCAGTACCTCGGGCATCTTGCGGGTGTTTTGGCCACTGGCTTGGAGTGCGCAAGCCCTGAACACGCTGGGCAGCGTGTTTTCCATTTTGGTGGTGTTGGGTGGCGTGTTGTTTCACTGGCGCTTTTTGCGCGAATTTCAGCCTGCGCGCTGGGCCATGGGGCTGCTACTGGGCGTGCTGGCTTTCTCGGGTGTCAATCTGGTTTTGCTGGCTTTGGGCCATGTGATGCTTGCTTTGCAAAACAACATTTTTATACTTTTGCTGGCACCTCCCGTGTGCTTGGTGTGTGCCGCCACGGGCCGCGCTTGGGGGGTGGCAGGCGGTGCTGGCTCACCGGCATTGGCACGCCCCATTTTGGTGATGTTTTACGCGGTGTTTTTGGCCATCATGGTGGTGTCAGCCACGACGGGGCTGGGGTGGTTACCCCCTACTGAGTGGACGCTCTACATCAGTCAGTTGCAAACACTGGTTAGCAGTGTGTTGCTGATGCTGATGCTGCAGTACCGCGCGCGCCTTGCGACCCAGCAGCGGCAACAGACGCTGTTGAACCTAGAGAAAACCACCCTGCAGGTGAACTATGAGCGCCACATTCGTGAAGATCAAGAAAAGCTGATGGCCATGCTGGCCCACGAGATTAAAACCCCGCTGGCCACCATGCACCTTCGGCTTGATAGCGAGGCAAAAGGTGGCCAGGCCATGCGCAAAGCCATGCGTGACATGGATGGGGTGATTGAGCGCTGTTTGCAAACCTTGCAAATCGGCGACCGCAGGCTGGCTCCACGCCTGCAGGTGTGTGATTTGGTGGGCATCACGCAAGATGCGGTGATGTCATGCCCGCAACCGGAGCAGGTGCGCCTGCATCTGCCACCTTCGCTGTTGGTAGAGAGTGACCCACAACTGCTGTACTTGGCGTTGAGCAACTTGCTGGAAAACGCTTGTAAATACTCGGCACCCCACACCCCCATTGAGCTGCATTGCTCGGTGGTCAATGCGCTGTCGGACAAGCCGATGGCGCAGTGGGCGCTGAGCAATCAGCCTGGCAAAGCGGGCTGGCCTGACCCTGTTCAAGTGTTTGACAAGTACTACCGGGCACCGAAAGCGCAACGGCTGTCTGGCACCGGCCTTGGTCTGTACCTGGTTAAAAATTTGGCGCAGACCTTGGGTGGGAAGATCGCCTACCACCCGGAGCCTGCGGTGGTGCGGTTTGTGCTGACTTTGCCGTTGCCACCCGCGCAGTGAGTGCGATTGGGTTGGATTTGGATTGATTTGGATTGGTGTTTTTGCGAACGCTACTATCGCGCCCATGACACGTTCACCCCCTCTGCACATTTTGGTTATTGAAGACAACGATAGCCTGCGTGAAGCCACGCTTGAGTTTTTAAATGACAACGGTCACCACACCACCGGCGTTGCCAGCGCAGAAGAAGTGGACGATACGCCTATGCGTGATGTGCCCGACCTGTACTTGGTAGACGTCAACTTGCCGGGCGAGAACGGCTTTGCGCTCACCCAGCGCATTCGCAAAAGCCAGCCGCTGGCCGGCATTGTGTTGATGACGGCGCGCGGGCAGCTGCGCGACCGCTTGGACGGCTACGACTGTGGCGCAGACAACTACCTCATCAAGCCGGTGGAGCCATCGGAGTTGTTGGCCTGCATCCATAGTTTGGCGTGTCGATTGAAACCTAACCCTGCGCAATCCGCCGCAGGTTTGGTGCTCAACAGTCAATCATCAAGCCTGTCAGGCCCAGAGGGTGAAACCCCATTGACACGAGGCGAGAGCCAGTTGTTGGTTGCATTTTGCCGTGCGGCGGGTCACAAACTTGAGCGCTGGCAGGCCATGCAGCTGGTGGATAACTTAGACAAAGGCTTAACCCCTGCGAACATGGAAATGCGCATCAGCTCGTTGCGAAAGAAACTCCATCTGTGCGGGGCCGTCGGCAACCCCATACAAACACTGCGCGGATTTGGTTACGCCTTGAGCTGCGAGTTAGAGGTGCGCTGACGATTTGTTTTCTGTTCACTGCCCAAATCTTCAACGTCCCGTCGATCGGGCTTACTGAAGGCGTCACCCGATATGGGCGATAACTGGTCGGCGGGATTTGTGGGGTGACGCGGTGCTAACCCGACCTACGAGCGCTATTTAATTCATAGCAGCTTGCGCAGGCAGGTCATGGCCCAGCGGCCTATTTGACCTATTTAACCTATTTCTTCTCATCTTCTATCAGTAACACCATGGCACGCGCCTCCATCGCTTGCCCCAAGCCCACCGGCCCCATCTTCTCAGCCGTCTTGGCTTTGACATTGACTTGATCCACCGCCACCCCCAACGCTTGGGCAATGCTGGCGCGCATGGCTGGCATGTACGGCATGAGCTTGGGGGCCTGGGCGATCACTGTGCTGTCGACATTGCCAATCTCAAACCCTTTTTCGCGCACCCGCCGGACGGCCTCAGTCAATAAGACGGCAGAGTCCGCGCCTTTAAAGCGCACATCAGTGTCTGGAAAATGGGTGCCAATATCGCCCAAGGCAGCCGCGCCCAGCAGGGCATCGGTGATGGCGTGCAACAGCACATCCGCATCCGAGTGGCCCAGCAGCCCCAAATGGAACGGCACCTCAACGCCCCCCAAAATGAGCTTGCGCCCTTCCACCAAGGCGTGGATGTCCCAACCTTCGCCAACTCTGATGTTCATACGGGTTCTTTCAGTAAAGCAGGAAGGGCGGGGGCGGCACGCGCTGTGAGCACGGCTTCGGCCAAGGCAAAGTCGTCTGGGTAGGTGACTTTGAAATTTTGAGCGCTGCCGGGCACCAATTTGGGTTGGAGCCCTAGGGATTCCATGGCGCTGGACTCGTCCGTGACTTGGCTGCCGGCCTGCGCCAAAGCCGCCATCAAGGTGCCAATGCGGAACATTTGCGGCGTTTGAGCCAACCATTTGTCGCTGCGGTCCAGGGTTTTGTCCACCCGCCCCTCGACTTCGCTCTTCAGCGTGTCGGGCAGCTTGTGGGCCAACAGACCGCCGACCGGGTCGCCCTCGCAAGCATCAATCAGGGCGTTGATTTGCGCGGGCGTCACCAAGCAACGGGCGGCGTCGTGCACCAACACCCAGTCTTGCGCCACCGCGCCTTTGATCAGCAGCGTCTCTAAACCATTAAAAACGCTGGCAGCCCTTGTCTCACCTCCGCAAGCCGCTATCGAAACAGAAGCATTTTGCGTAGCAAAGAAAGTGTCATCGGGGGCGACCACCACCACGGTCTGGGTGAGTCGCGGCACAGCGTTAAAAGCCGCCAGCGTGTGCAACACCATCGGTTGGCCGGCCAGCCTCTGGTATTGCTTGGGGCCCGCAGCGCCGGAACGGGCGCCGGTGCCAGCACAAGGAATCAAAGCCCAAAAGCGGACCGGGATGGGGGGGGAATTGGGGGAAGTAGATGGGGTCACAGTGGGGCCATTCTAAAATCTCACGCTGCAACAGTCGCAAAACACCCCCCTGCACCGCGCCGAGAGGGTGTTTTGTTGTTTCTCTGTTTTGTTTTTGAAATCAGGGTGCCGCAACGCGCCCCAGCAGGTCATTCATGGATTTACCCAAACTGAACCCCGGCAAACGCTTCACCCTGCCCCGCCCCACCGGCTCGGCAGATGCCCTTTTGCTGGCCCAACTGGGTGTGCGGGAGAAAAAGGCCGGCAAGATCACCGCCATCGTCACCGCCAACGCGGCCGATGCCCAGCGGCTGATTGATGAGATGGCGTTTTTTGAGCCCAGCCTGCGCTGCGTGCTGTTTCCCGACTGGGAAACCCTGCCCTACGACACCTTTTCGCCGCACCAAGACTTGATCAGCGAGCGCTTGGCCACGCTGTGGCGCATCAGCCAGCGCGAAAAAGAAACCGGTGCCGACGTGGTCGTGCTGCCTGCCACCACCGCGCTGTACCGGCTGGCCCCACCCCGCTTTCTGGCCGGCTACACCTTTGAGTTCAAGGCCAAACAAAAGCTCAATGAAGCCAAGCTCAAAGCCCAGCTCACTTTGGCAGGCTACAGCCATGTGACGCAAGTGGTGAGCCCCGGCGAATACGCGGTGCGCGGTGGCCTGATTGACCTGTTTCCCATGGGCAGCTTGGTGCCGTTTCGGGTGGATTTGTTTGACGACGAAATTGACAGCATTCGCACCTTTGATCCCGACAGCCAGCGCAGCCTGTACCCGGTACCCGAAGTGCGCCTGCTGCCCGGGCGCGAGTTTCCCATGGATGACGACGCTCGGGCGCGTTTTCGCAGCCGTTGGCGTGAGCTGTTGGAAGGTGACCCCACCAAGAGCCGCATTTACAAAGACATTGGCAATGGCGTGGCCACCGCAGGCATTGAGTACTACCTGCCGCTGTTTTTTGAAGACACCGCCACCGTATTTGACTACCTGGGCAGTGACGCCACCGTGGTGATGCACGGCGACTTGGAGCCCGCGTTTCAGCATTTTTGGCAAGACACCAAAGACCGCTACCGCTTGCTGCACAACGACCCGGAGCGCCCGGTGTTGCCGCCCGAGTCTTTATTTCTGAGTACCGAGCAGTTCTACACGCGGGCCAACGCCTACCCGCAATTGGCCATTCGCCCCAAGGTGACGCCCGAAGGGGCCGAGGCGACGCCTGACTACGCCGAGTTCGAGCCGCTGCCCGTGATGTCCGTGGTGCGCGGGGCCGAAGACCCGCTGGCCCGGCTCAAAGACCACCTGCGCAACACCCCGCAGCGCACGCTGGTGTTGGCCGAGAGCGATGGCCGACGGGCCAGTTTGTTGGACTTTTTGCACGCCTCGGAGTTCAGACCGCCCACGTTCGACTCGCTGGCCGAGTTTCAAGCCAGTGAAGAGCCGATTGGCATCGCCACCTCCATGCTCAACGTCGGCTTTGCTTGGCTAGAGGCGGGCATCGACTTGGTCACCGAGACCGAGCTCTTTGCCAGCGGCCCCACCACCCGCCGCCGCAAAAAGCAGGAACAGGTCAGCGATGTTGAAGCGCTGATCAAAGACCTGAGCGAGCTCAATTTGGGCGACCCGGTGGTGCACTCCGCCCACGGCATTGGCCGGTATCGGGGCTTGATCAACCTCGATTTGGGCAACAAGCTGCCCAACGGCGAGCCTGAGTTACAAGAGTTTTTGCACCTGGAATACGCCGACAAGGCCACTTTGTATGTGCCCGTCAGCCAGCTGCAACTCATCAGCCGCTACACCGGGGTCAGCGCGGACGAGGCCCCGCTGCACAAGCTCGGCTCAGGTGCATGGGACAAGGCCAAGCGCAAGGCGGCGGAACAGGTGCGTGACTCGGCGGCCGAGTTGCTCAACATCTACGCCCGCCGAGCCGCCCGCGAGGGCCATGCCTTCCGCTACTCGCCCAACGACTACGAAACCTTTGCCAACGACTTTGGCTTTGAGGAAACCCCCGACCAAGCCGCCGCCATTCATGCCGTCATTCAAGACATGATCAGCCCCCGCCCCATGGACCGGCTGGTGTGTGGCGACGTGGGCTTTGGCAAAACCGAGGTGGCCTTGCGCGCCGCCTTCATTGCCATCACCGGCGGCAAACAGGTGGCGTTTTTGGCACCCACCACGCTGCTGGCGGAGCAACATTACCAAACACTGGTGGACCGGTTCAGCAAATGGCCGGTCAAAGTGGCCGAGATGAGCCGCTTTCGCTCCGGCAAAGAAATCACCGCCGCCCTGAAAGGCGTGGCCGACGGCACGATTGACATCGTGGTGGGCACCCACAAGTTGCTGAGCGAATCCACCCAGTTCAAAGACCTGGGCCTGCTCATCGTCGATGAAGAGCACCGTTTTGGCGTGCGCCACAAAGAGCAGATGAAAGCCCTGCGCGCCGAGGTCGATGTGCTGACACTGACCGCCACGCCGATTCCCCGCACCTTGGGCATGGCGCTGGAAGGCTTGCGCGATTTGAGCGTGATTGCCACCGCACCCCAGCGCCGCCTGGCCATCAAAACCTTTGTGCGCACCGAGGGCAGCGGCGTCATTCGCGAAGCGGTACTGCGCGAACTCAAGCGCGGGGGCCAGGTTTACTTTTTGCACAACGAGGTGGAAACGATTGAGAACCGCCGCGCCAAGCTGGAAGAACTGCTGCCCGAAGCCCGCATTGCCGTGGCCCACGGCCAAATGCCCGAGCGCCAGTTGGAAAGCGTCATGCGCGACTTTGTGGCCCAGCGCTACAACCTGCTGCTGTGCTCCACCATCATCGAGACCGGCATTGACGTGCCCACCGCCAACACCATCGTGATGAGCCGGGCCGACAAGTTTGGTCTGGCCCAGTTGCACCAGTTGCGCGGTCGCGTGGGGCGCAGCCACCACCAAGCCTACGCTTATTTGATGGTGCCCGACTTAGAAGGCCTGACCAAACAAGCCACGCAGCGGCTGGACGCCATTCAGGCCATGGAAGAACTCGGCAGCGGCTTTTACTTGGCCATGCACGACTTGGAGATTCGCGGCGCGGGTGAGGTACTGGGTGAAAACCAGAGCGGCAACATGCTGGAAATTGGTTTTCAGCTGTACAACGAGATGCTGTCCGAGGCGGTGCGCTGCCTCAAAGCCGGTGTGGAGCCAGACTTGCTCAGCCCGCTGAATGTGACCACTGAAATCAACTTGCACGCCCCCGCCCTGCTGCCCAACGATTACTGCGGCGATGTGCATTTGCGCCTGAGCTTTTACAAAAAGCTCGCCACGGCCAAGAACACCGACCAAATCGACAACTTGCTGGAAGAAATCATCGACCGCTTTGGCAAGCTACCGCCACAGGCCCAAACGCTGATCGACGTGCACCGCCTGCGCGTCATTGCCAAGCCCTATGGGGTGGTGAAAGTGGATGCTGCCCCTGGCGTGATCCACATCACCTTCAAGCCCAACCCGCCGATTGACCCGATGAAGATCATTCAAATGATTCAGAAAAACAAGCACATCAAGCTGGCCGGTAACGAGAAGCTCCGCATTGAACGCGAGCTGCCCGACGCCAAAGACCGGGCGCAAATGGTGCGCGATGTGCTGAAGAACTTGGGGCAGCCCGTGGCGGAAGCGCTAACGCCAGCCTAAGCCACCCCAACCCAGTGATGCGCCAATGCGGCGTATCACTGGGATGCGGGGCGTTTAGCGCTGGCGGCGCATCATTTCAAAAATGAGGTCATCCATACCGAGGGATTCTTCGGCCTCGCGGGCATGGGCTTTGCTGATGCGCGTTTGCAACTTGAGCCACGCTTTGAACGCCTTGTCATCCTGAACCTGTGCCAAGTCCGCGTGCATGAAGTCAGCTTCTTCCTCCAAGGTCCATTTTTGTTCCTGCAGCGCTTCAATGAAATCATCTTCCCTGAACCGCATGTGGGGCGAAAATCCAAAATCATGCGCCAAGACCATGCGCTGGCTCATCAAGTCGGCCTGCATGGCCGAGAGTTGCTCGTTCAGCAACAAACACATGGCCTTCAGTTTGTCGTCTGACAGGGCCCCGATCTTGCTGGCGTCCACCATCTCACATTGCAGTTGAATGCGCAGCAACGCCGTCAAGTCCTTGCGACCATAGGCGGCGTTGACCTCGCTCATCAGCGCCGTCTTGCGGGCCCGCTCATCCAAGTCGGCCTCTCGGTCAGGGTGCAAAGTGCTGGCCAGTTGCCGATAAATGGTACGCAACGCGTTTTGCGCATCTATTTGCAAGTCTGCCGCCGCTTGCTGACGTGCGGTGGGGGCCTTTTTGGCTTTGCGGGCTTGGCGTTTGGCCTCGCGCTCTTCCTCTTTGGCGCGCAGGCGGTCCATCGCGGCGTTGAGCACGTCTTCTGGGTTGCTGAAGTCTTGATCTGAGGCGAACCCTTCACCTAAAAAGTCTTCCATGAAGGCCTTGGCCTCCTCGGCGGCGGCGGCTTCGTCTTGCTCCAGCTCCGCCATATCCTCTGCCGAGCGGTGGCGAGACAAGATTTCATCCAACTCCGGGTCGTCTAAATGTGCCAACTGGTCGCACAAGCTCAACAGAATGTGAGTGGATTGCTGCTTCTGGTTGGCTGTTAAGCCTTTGACTTGCAGTCGCCGATCCAAAAACTGAATCATGTCTTTGCGAAGCTGCAGCACTTGTCTGGCCAGTTGCTGCATGGTTGTCACATGAGTCGGTCGGTGCGCATCCGTCACGCGCTGCACCTCCTTACTCTCGGCGCGGGCCGCCTCGATGGAGGCCATTAGCTTGTTGAAACGTTTTTGAGCCGCCGTGGGCTTGCCCATCTTGGCGACCACCACGCCCGCCACCACTTCTAAGCGAGCGTGAGCGGGGGCAGATTCAGGGACAGGATGAGCGGAAAGGTCAGATTTTTTAGGCATTTCTCAACTTTACCCGACCCGCGCGTCCGTTTCCTTCAACCCACCCTGCGCGACTTGAAAGCACCCCAAGGTGGTGTATCCTTTTGAAATCAGGAATGCGCTATACAGAAAGACTCATCCAATGATCCCCATTCGCACCCCTCAAGCCGATCCGTCGGCCACGCCTTCAGGCTGTGTGCAGTGCAAAGACGACGAGCCGCTCGGTTTTGATTTCGTATTTGCTTACCAGCCGATTGTGGAGCTCAGCACCCGCACTATTTACGCGCACGAAGCGCTGGTGCGTGGGCCCAACGGGGAGTCTGCCTATTCCGTGCTCTCTCAAGTGACTGACGAAAACCGCTACCGGTTTGACCAAGCGTGCCGCGTGCAGGCCATTCGGGGCGCGGCCGCAATCGGCATGAAAGAGTTGCTGTCGATCAACTTCTTGCCCAATGCGGTGTACCAACCCGCCGCCTGCATTCGCACCACGTTTGAGGCCGCGCGCCAGTACAACTTTCCGATTGAGCAAATCATTTTCGAGGTGACCGAAGGCGAAAAAGTCATGGACCGGCCTCACTTGGTCAACATCTTTCGGGAATACAGCCGTTTCGGTTTTCGCACCGCCATTGATGACTTTGGCGCGGGCTATGCCGGCTTGAATCTGCTGTCTGAATACCAGCCCGACATCATCAAAATCGACATGGACTTGGTGCGCAACATTTGCAGCAGCAAGCCCAAACAAGCCATCGTCAACGGCATTGTGTCCATTTGCGCCGCGCTCAATGTGCGCGTGCTGGCCGAAGGGGTTGAAACCACGACAGAGCAAGGCTATTTATTTTGCAAACCCGCGCTGCAGTCCATTGGCGTCATCACCCCTTCGTCTTGGGAGTAAGCGACAGCGATGCATGGAGGGGGGCCGCATAGCTTGCAGCACTGACCCATGGCATCAAGGAAATTCACCCCGAAGCCCCCGAGCCATCTATAAAAATAATAGCGTCTGAATCAAGTGGGGCAAGGGCTCAAAGCATAAAACAGCAACTATTGCCTCACCCCCTCAAGGCGACCCCGTTTCCCGTCAAAAACCAGCTGCAGTGCGCTTGTAAGATGGAGCGGATTGTGAGAAAGCAACAAGACGTAGCCTTGTGCGCAGTGAATGGCAGGCAAGCCGCAAGCCGTAAGCCGTAAGCCCCTACCATCCTGCCCGCCCTTGACTCCCCGCCTATGACGCGAGTCAACGTCAAAAACTGTGACTCACCCCCGTATTCATTGAATCAATAGCTATCAAAATAGTAGTATTTAAAGTGCCCATGCCAACACCCGTTCTGAACGCCCCCACTCCCGACATACTCAAACTGGACATGCTGCGCCAGCACTTTCCCCAAGCGGTGGAGACCGACGCGCAGGGCCGCATCCGCATCAACGCGCAAGCCCTGCAACTGGCGCTGGACCCGTCCAACCCCGCCGGCGTGCAGGTGGAAGAAGACGGCTACGAGCTGCGCTGGGTGGGCAAGCGCTAGGCCTACCACAGCGCCTTTGTGCCAGTGCAAAAAATAGTGGAGCCCCGGCCTGAGCAGAGTAAAAACTGGGACACCACGGGCAACCTGCTCATCAAAGGCGACAACCTAGACGCCCTGCGGCTCTTGCGCCACAGCTACTTTGGCAAGGTCAAGCTCATCTACATTGACCCGCCCTACAACACGCAAAGCGACGCCTTTATTTACCGCGACGACTTTTCAGCCAAGCAAAGCGAGGTGCTGGCGCAACTGGGTTATGCGGCGGACAACATCGACTACATCAAAAACATTTACGGCGCGCGCACCCACAGCGGCTGGCTGAGCTTTATGTACCCGCGCCTGCTGCTGGCCAAAGACCTGCTGCGCGACGACGGCGTGATTTTTATCTCCATCGACGACAACGAACAGGCGCAGTTGAAACTGCTGTGTGATGAGGTGTTTGGGCAGGAGAATTTTGTCTCTGAACTAATTTGGCAAAAGAAAACAGGCGCTGGTGCAAAAAGTAAAGGATTTATTGGCTTGCACGAATACGTGCTTTGTTACGCTAAAAATGTTAGTGCGAACTGGGACGTGATAGCACCGTTGACTGACAAGACGCGCGCAATGTATACAAAGCGCGACGAACACTTTGAATCCTTAGGACCATTCGCGACCTGGCCTCTTGACACGACGAGCATGGATGAGCGAGCCAATTTAAGGTATGCGATACACCATGAAGGCCATGAAATTTGGCCTAAAAAACAGTGGCTCTGGTCCAAGGAGCGCGTTTTGGGAGCCCAGCGCGAAAACAAATTAGTTTTTAACTACAACGTAAAAAACGCCAGCTGGAACATTCGTTTTAAGGGTTACTTATTTGATGCAGATGGCGATGAAAAATCCGGTAAACCAACCTCTGTGCTGATAGGGCCATACACACAAGAGGGCACTAAAGATTTTGAAGCCTATTTTGAACGTGAGCTTTTCCCTTTTCCAAAACCTGTTGAATTAATTCGCAAGCTCATCGGTATTAGCGTTGAAGGTACTGATGCCGGAGTTGATGATATTTATCTGGACTTCTTCGCCGGTAGTGGCACCACCGCTGAAGCCGTCATGCGCCTCAACGCGGAAGACGGCGGCAACCGCCAGTTCATCCTCGTGCAAATCCCCCAGCCCATTGACGCCAAGAAGCAGAAAGAAGCGCACCAGTTCGTCACCGACACCCTGCAAAAGCCCGACGCCACCATCTTCGAGATCACCGCCGAGCGCCTGCGCCGCGCCGGGGCAAAAATCGAGGCAGAGCTTGCGGCCAAAGCGCTGGCCGAAGCTGCGAAACCGGCTCAGTTGGAAGGTTTCGCGCCGACAACTGACGCCAAACCAACCCCAATCGACACCGGGTTCAGGGTGTTTGAGCTGGTAAACGACCCCGAGGCGCTGATTCTCTCCAAACCCCTGCAACACGCCACCCAAGCCGATGTGCTGGCGCTGCAAACGGCCATTGCCACGCCGCAGCCCGCGCAGTTGCCCCGCGTGCTGCACAACCTGCTGCTGTCTGAGAGCCTGCCGCTCACCACCGTGCTGCGCACCGTCAAAGACCAGTGCTTGTATTTGGCCGGTGACGTGCTGATGGTGGTGCACGCCGTGGCGCTGGACGAGTTGACCGACACCTTGCGCGCCCTGCAAGCGCAAGGCACCCCTGCCACCTACCTCACCGTGTATGCGCCGTGGATTGCCGACGACAACTTCATGCTCGGCATCAAAACCGTGGCCGAGTCGCTGGGCTATTC
>JAGODZ010000310.1 GCA_017997975.1 Rhodoferax sp. | reverse complement strand
TATCTAGCGTGTCGTGCAGTTGAAGCTTGGTGTTTCTGTGGTGCGCTGTGGCTTCGCGTCCCGCCAAAGCGGCTTGGCGAAAGGGGTTGCTGTCATCACCCCCCAGTTGTGCCAGGCCTGTGGCAAAGTCTTCACTGTGCCAAAACGCTTCTGTGCCAGCGGCCCGTTTTTTGTACTTGAGAACGTCCAGTGCTTTGATCACAATGACCATCCACGACGCGAGGGACATGGTGAGTAAAACCAAGGCCACGGTTTTGGTGACCCAATCGCCTTGGGTCCAGACATTGACCAGTCCGAGTTGAGAATTCATGTTGACTCCAAAAAATAAGAAAATTATTCGAGAACGAAGCTGATGGGCACGTTGAACCACATGGCCTCAGGCACCCCTGCGCGCTTGCCCGGTACATAGCGCCAGCGCAGCACGGTGGCAAGCGCGGCCTGGTCCAAACGGTCAAAACCGCTGGACTGTTTGATTTCTGTTTTTTGGGCAGTCCCATCGACGCCAATCAAAACCCGCACCATCACCTTGCCTTGCTCGCCGAGTCGTTTGCTCAGGGCGGGGTAGGGCGGCTTGGGGTTTTGCAGGTAGTCGGCGTCACTGGATGGCAACACCAGGAGTGGAGGTGCCGGCGCGGGCGAGGGAGCCGCTTTGGAATTAACCGCCGCAGGCACGCTGACCTCTTGGGGGGCTGTGGCCATTGGCGCCTCTCGTGTGCCGGTGGGCGCTGTGGGCGCAGGAGTGGAGTCGGCAATGGCCAAGGGCATCGGTGCTGTCACCTTGGCGGGTGCTGCTATTTTTTTCTCGACCTGTTTCACGGGCGCTGGCTTCGGTGGGACGGGCTTGGGAGCCGGTGCGGGCGGTGCGGCAGCAGGCGCAGCCGGGGTCACCCACTCCACCACTATTTCAGCAGGAACAATGACCTCGATGGGGCGGCTGCGCAGGCCGAATTGCAGCGCCCACAGGGCGGCCATATGAAACAAAATGACGCTTCCAGCGATGATGAGATAGCGATTCACGGTAGGTGCAGTAGCTGAAGGCGAGAGTAAAGTCATAGTTTAGGGCGCAGCAAGCCCCCGCTTAATCGCGCTTTTGGGCGAAGACCCAGCCACAGGCGGCGGTGACCAACGCGAGGCTGCTCAGTAACGCAGTGACAAAAGTCATGTCTGTGCCCCCTTCACGTGTCCGCCCACATGCGCAGGAGGTTGTGGTAAGTGCCAGTCAGGCCAGTGGTTTCTTGTGTTTCTCCATGGCGAGTGCGCAGCCCCATCAAGGCCATGTCCAGTTCATACAGCAGTCGCCGCTGCTCGTCGCTGCGAACCATGCTTTCCACCCAAAAAAAGCATGCCAAACGGTGCCCTCGCGTGACGGGCTTGACTTGGTGCAAGCTGGTGCCGGGGTACACCACCATGTGGCCTGCAGGCAGTTTGATGGCGTGTTCGCCGTAGGTGTCGGCGATGCCAAGTTCGCCGCCCTCATAGTCTTGGGGTTCACTGAGAAAGACGGTGCACGACACATCAGTGCGCACCCGCTGCCCGCTGTCTGGCAGGTAACGCACCGCACCGTCAATGTGATTGCCGTAAAAATTGCTGTCGCCACCGTAACGGTTCAGCCTTGGCGGAAACACTTTTTTCGGCAAGGCGGCCGAAAAGAACAGCGGGCAGCGGTCCAACCCGCGCAGCACCATGGCCCGAATCTCTTTTGCCTCGGCGCTGTCGTGCGCCAGTTGCTCGTTGTTTTTGACCTGAGCGGCCTGGACACCCGCACCCGCTCGACCGTCTGCCCACGGGGCATTGGCGAGCAAGGCTTGCGCATGGCTCACTTCAGCAGCGGTTAAAACGTCTGGAATATGCAGCAACATGGTGTAGCGAGCCGGGGTTAAAACTTGACGTTCAAGGTGAGCTGCGTGTTTCGGCCCGAGCCAGGCACGTAGTGGCCTGCGTACAGGGAGTCCGCATACAGCGTGTTGCTCACGTTGCTGATGTTGGCTTTGAGCGTGTAGCGCTCATTGAACTTGTATTCACCCATCACATCGACGGTGGCGTAGCTCGGCGCCAGCCAACCCGGATTTCGGTTAGGTGCTTGCTCACTGCGAAAGTTGACCCCAGCGCCGAAACGAAATTGAGGTGTCAACTGGTACGTTGACCAAAGGGTGCCGGTGTGCACAGGGGTGAGCGAAGGACGTTCACCTGCTCGTTCCCCTGCGTTGGCGGTGGGCGCGGCGACATCAATATGGGCGGTGGGCATCCACATGTAAGAGCCATAGATTTCCCACTCAGGGGTCAGGCGCCCAGTGAGGTCGAGCTCAAAGCCGACGGTATGGCGTTTGCCTGACAACAGCATGGCGGTGGCGGCCGAATCGGGATCGGTGTTGCGTTCGTTGAACTTGGTCGAGTGAAACACCGCCACACGGGTGGTGAAGCGCTTGTCTGGCGTGTCTAACTTGGCCCCTATTTCAAAGTTACGGCTTTGCTCTGGGTCGGTGTTGGCGCTCAAGGCGCTGTACGAATAGGTGTCCGCCGAGGTGTTGAACGATGTGCCGTAAGAGAGGTGGTACGAGGTCAAATCATCAGGCTGGTACAGCACCCCAAGGCGTTTGCTCCAATTGGCAATGCGCTGCTGGTAGGACGATGTGATGGCCCCGGTTGCTGAAACGGTGTCGTAGTCGCCCCTCATCGTGTCGTAGCGCAGTCCTGCCAATACTTTCCACTGGGGCGAGAGGTGAACCATGTCTTGAACGTAGAGCCCCATATTTTTGGCTGTGAATGCGCTGGACAGGCTGCGAACTCGGCTGCCCTCATCAAACGAGACGCCGTCGTTGGGCGTCCCGGCAAGGGTGGACGGTTGGGAGGTGGTGCCACTGGCACGGTAAACGTTTTTTTCTTCGTCCGCAAAGTCAATACCCGCCAACACGTCATGTTTTAGACCCATGGCGGTGAGCTTGGTGGAATAGTCACTTTGAAAATAGAGGGCGTTCAGGTCTTGGATCTTGAGCTTGGAGCTGCGGCTCAAGACGGTGCGATCACTGAAGTTGTCCAGTCCTGTCCCGCTGGCATTTCGCACTGTCACAGCACGCTGATCACGGTCATAGCGGCCCTTTCGAATCGTCGTCTTGAGTTCGCTGTCGTCTTGAAAGCGGTGCGTGTGGCTGGCGGTCAGGTGGGTGGCTTCGCCTGCGTTTCGGTCGCTGGCTAAGCCGTAGTAGGCGCTCGGGTCTAGGTTGTGATTGATGCCCGTGGTTGCGGCTGGGGCGTTTGCAGTGGGTTTGATCCAAGGCAGTCCGTAGTTCATGCCATTGTTGTTGTCAAGGTGGTACAGCCCCACAGAGAATTCGTCAGCCGTTCCAATGCCGAAGCGGTAAGTGGCGGCAATGCCTTTCTTGTCAAGGCTGCTGCCTGCGCCATTGTTGTCGGCTTGGGTGGCCATGGCATTGATGCGAAGTGCCGCGTCGTCACCCGTTTTGACGTTGAAGTCACCCGTGACGCGACGAAAGCCGAAGTTGCCAACGGTGGTGGACACCTCATGCTCATCAATTGCACGCGGCTGTTTGCTCACCTGATTGACAGCGCCACCCGTGGAACCCCGTCCAAACAACATGGACGCTGAGCCGCGTAACAATTCAATGCGGTCGTTGTTGAAGGTGTCGCGGTCGTAGAAAGCG
>JAGODZ010000083.1 GCA_017997975.1 Rhodoferax sp. | reverse complement strand
GCGGGGATGCCGTAGCCGTTGACTGCTGCGTGGTCGAGCAGTTCGCGCATAGAAACGAGAGCCATGATGGTGTCCTTCGGAAGTTGGTAACTGGTTGGTAACTCCGCCAATTTTAGCGGCCCAACTTGCACCGACCTGAATCGCAGTGAGCCGGAACATGGCTCAGGCGCACCGCAGCGTCTGCCACTGTGTCCTTCACGCCCCCGAGAAAGCCGTTCAGACGTCAAAAGACCCCGCGAACGGGGCCTTGTGGTTAGCCTACCTGACAGATTTTCAGCATATTGGTGCCGCCTGGTGCCCCCATGGGCTCGCCACAGGTAATGGCATAAACGTCACCCGTTTGAACGATATTGCGTTCCTTGAGGTAGTTTTCTGCCTCATTCAAGGCCGTGTCGCGGTCGGCACTGGTGTCCACAAACAAAGGACGCACATTGCGGTACAGGGCCATTTTGCGTTGCGTCGCCACTTTGGAGGTCAGCGCATAAATAGGCACCTGAATCAGGTGCCTACTCATCCACAACGCAGTCGACCCGCTGTCGGTCATGGCCACAATGGCTTTGGCCCCCATGTGGTGGGCGGTAAACAAGGCGCCCATGGCAATCGCTTGGTCGATGCGCTTGAAGGCGTTCCCGCTGAAGTCTTCCTTGATTTCATAACCCCCATGGGTTTCAGCCGCATGACAAATGTTCGCCATCTCGATCACGGTTTCCAGGGGGTACTTGCCAGAGGCGGTCTCTGCCGACAACATGACCGCGTCAGTACCGTCCAGCACCGCATTGGCCACGTCGCTCACCTCAGCCCGCGTGGGAACCGGGTTGGTGATCATGGACTCCATCATCTGCGTGGCGGTGATCACAAACCGGTCATTTTCACGGGCCAGTTTGATCATGCGTTTTTGCAATGCAGGCACTGCCGCATTGCCCACTTCCACCGCCAAGTCGCCCCGGGCCACCATGATGCCGTCACTGGCCAGCAAAATTTCTTCCAAACGGGGTATCGCCTCAGCCCGCTCAATTTTGGCAATCAGGCCTGGCTTGTGATTGAACTCGGCGGCGGCCACATTGCACAGCTGGCGGGCCATCTCCATGTCGGTGGCATTCTTGGGGAAACTCACCGCCACGTAGTCGGCCTGGAAACTCATGGCGATGCGAATGTCATCCATGTCTTTGGCGGTTAAGGCGGGCGCGGTCAGTCCTCCGCCCTGCTTGTTGATGCCCTTGTTGTTGGACAACTCGCCGCCGAGTTTGACGGTGGTGTGAACCGCTTCGCCTTTCACTGCGTCCACGGTGATCACGATCAAGCCATCGTTCAGGAGCAGCACATCGCCTTTCTTGACCTCGCGCGGCAAGGCTTTGTAATCCAAGCCCACCGCATCAATGTCGCCCAGCTCGGTGCGGGCGGCGTCCAGCACAAACTTTTGACCCGGCTCCAAAAACACTTTGCCTTGGGCAAACTTGCCCACCCGAATTTTGGGCCCTTGCAGGTCGGCCATGATGGCCACCTCGCGTCCCACGCGCTGTGCCACTTCGCGAACCATGCGGGCGCGGTCAATATGGTCTTGCGCCACACCGTGGCTGAAATTCAAACGCACCACATTGACGCCGGCGCGGATCATCTTCTCTAATAGGACGGGATCGCTGGACGCAGGTCCAAGAGTGGCGACGATTTTGGTGGCGCGACGGGGCATGACGAGGTCTCCTTGTAATAAGATTTCCATTCTTGCACGGAAGTGGTTACAGGGCAGCAACAGGTTGATAATGCCCCAACCCCAGTTCAAAGAAACCCAGACAGCCCATGCGTCGCCCTATCCGTCAGCGCTTGTTGAAGGCTCTCACCCCTCGCCTGCTTTGGTGCCTAGGCCTATTGACGGTTGGACTCCTCCTAACGGCCACGGCTTACAACGCCAGTCGCTTGCGCATTGAGGCCGAAGCGAGAAACCTCTTCAATGGCTATTTTGATCGCATTCAGGCGTCCATCACTCAACAGTTTGAACAGACCCTTCATGGGCTGAGAGGTGCCATTGGCGCGCAAGCCAGCTCAGAATTGAACGGCAGCCTGCGCCGAAACAACTTCCGCGCTTATGTGGCAACTCGCAACTTGCCCAGTGAGTTCCCGGGTGTTCGAGGCATTGGGTACATCGAGAGGGTCCAACGCTCAGACCTGCCGCGCTTTGAAGCCGCCCAAAGAGCCGATCAAGCACCCGATTTCACCGTCACAACCCAAGGCAACGACGAGGAGATGTACATCATCAAGTACATCGAACCGCTGGCGGCCAATCGTTCCGCTCAAGGCGTGGATGTGGGCGTTGAGTCAATTCGCCGTGAGGCGGTGGAGCGAGCCATTCACTCGGGCACCCCCAGCCTGACTGGCTCAGTCACGCTGATGCAAGATGATCAGCAAAGTGTCGGCTTTCTCTACCTGGTGCCGGTGTATGCGGGTGGAAAAACACCACCGACCGTCGCAGAACGGCGGGTGGCCTTCGCCGGTATTTTCTTCGCCGCGCTGGTCGCCAGCGATTTGCTGGCCAAGTCTGCCAATGAGACTTTGGGTGACATCGATTTCGAGCTTGACGACACACTGGGAGGAGCCACCACCAGGCGGGTTTACGCTTCGCGGGTCAAGCCAATGGGCATCAGCGAGCACGTGGCATCGGCCGATTTTGAATCCAGCCGGTACTTTCAGCAGTCTCGTTCTGTCTTCATCGGTGGCAACCCTCTCCTGCTGCGGGCACAGAGTAGCGCTGCATTTGACGCTCGCATGGACTGGACCCCCCCCCGACTGGTCGCCGCGATAGGAGGCGGATTGAGCCTGCTGTTGGCTTACATCGTCTGGCTGGTGCTTGGCGGTCGGGAGCTCGCCCGACGTCAGACCGGGGTGTTGACGCGAGATTTGGCGCGAATGGCCCGTGTTGTGGAGCACACCACGCACTTGGTGGCCATGTGTGGCACAGATCAGAAAATTGAATGGGCCAACGCCGCGTTCAATCGGGTATTTGGCGTGAACAAGGGGAGCGCCATTGGCCTTCTCATGGAAGACATCTTCCCAACCGATGCCGCCCATCCAGAGAAGCACGCCTCACTGCGCAAAGCGTTAGCGCAACGAGAAAGTGTTCGCCAAACCATGTTAAAGACCCATGGTGAAGGGGAGACTCTTTGGCTCGACGTTGATCTACAGCCTGAGCATGGCGACGACGGCCAGTTTTCGGGCTATGTGGCGATGGCCAGCGACATCACCCAACAAGAAGTAACCAACCAGCAGCTGGCCAAAGCGCTGCGAGACGCCCAAACGCTGATGAGTGCCATCAATCAGCACTCGCTGGTCTCCATCACCGACCCCACAGGAACGATCACTTATGTGAATGATCTGTTCAGCGCCAGCAGCGGATACACCCAAGAAGAGTTGATCGGCAACAACCATCGCCTCCTTAAATCCAACCGGCAAGAGCCTGGTTTCAGCGCGACGATGTGGGCCACTATTTCATCGGGGTCTCTTTGGCGTGGCGTGGTCTGTAACCAGACCAAGAATGGCGCCCTTTATTGGATGGACACGCTGATCGCTCCGTACCTCAACGAGCTCGGTCACATAGAGCAATACGTCTCGATTCGAACCGATGTCACAGCAGCGGTGCTGGCTCAACAAGCGTTAATTGAAGAGCGAGAAAGCCTGGCGCGCATCATTGCGGGAACCAACGCGGGCACCTGGTCCCTCAACGCTCAAACCGAACAATACGAAGTCAATGAACTTTGGACGGCCATGCTCGGTTACACCAAGGAGGCGTTGGAGCCGATCAATCCGCAGACCTGGCGCAATCTCTGCGAACCTGACGATTTACAAAAAGCTTCGGTCTTGCTGACTCAGCATATGCTGGGAAAAATTGACCATTACGACGCCGTACTGCGAATGCGCCACCGACTCGGGCACTGGGTCTGGATTCAAACGCGAGGGACGGTGACATCCCGCACACCCGATGGAAAAGCCCAGTGGGTCTCCGGTATTCATCTGGACATTTCCGAACAAAGGAAAAACGCAGAAAAGCTGCAACGGACCAACACCATCATGCAAAGCATTTTGGACAATATTCCGATCGGTCTGAGTGCCTTTGACAGTGAGTTGAACCTGATTGCCAAGAACCACCTCTTTCAGACCCACCTTGACTTCCCTGACGAGCTGTTTCTTAAGGAGGGCACGTCGTTCGAGCGCATCATTCGCTTCAACGCCGACCGGGGGGAGTACGGCCCTGGGGACCAGGAACCCATGGTTCAAACCATTTTGGAACGCGCCAGCCACCCTGCGCTCCACATGTTTGAGCGCACTCGCCCCAACGGAATGGCGCTGGAAGTCAGAGGCGCGCCCATGCCGGGCGGTGGCTTTGTTACAACTTATGCGGATATATCACTTCGCAAGCAAGCCGAGGCCGAAACTGCACGTACGACCACCTTGCTGCAGTCGATTCTGAATGCCGCCACGGAGATGAGTGTGGTCACCATTGGTGCCGACCACCTGATCACCTTATTTAACAAGGGGGCTGAGCGCCTGCTAGGCTACACGGCCGAGGAGGTCGTGGGTCTCTACACGCCAGAACTGATCCATGACACCACTGAGGTGGCAGACCGAGCGGCGGCCCTGTCAGCGCAGCTGGGACGCGATATTGTTGGCTTTGAAGTGCTATTGGATCCGTCCCTGCTGGGGAAAAAAAACGAATGGCGCTATCGGCGCAAAGACGGAAGCCAAGTTCCTGTGACATTGGTGGTCACCGCGCTAACGGACCAGAACGGCTTGTGTACCGGTTATTTGGGCGTCAGCCAAGACATTAGTCTTGAAAAAGAGTACGAAGAGGAGCTGCATTCCGCCAAAGACGCAGCGGAGGCCGCAACGGCGGCTAAGAGCCAGTTTTTGGCCAATATGAGCCATGAAATTCGCACCCCGATGAATGCCATCTTGGGCATGCTCACCTTGCTGCAACACACGACGCTGACCCCACGACAGCTGGACTATGCGCAAAAGACGCACGGCGCGGCCAAATCACTCTTGGGCTTGTTGAACGACATTCTCGACTTCTCGAAAATAGATGCGGGCAAGATGGAGTTGGACCTGCAGCCCTTTCGAGTCGATCTTTTAATGCGAGATTTGTCGGTCATTTTGTCTGCCAACGTGGGGCCTAAGCCCGTAGAAGTGCTCTTTGATATGGACCCATCTCTTCCCAAAGCACTGATGGGGGACGCTATGCGGTTGCAGCAAGTGCTCATCAACCTCGCGGGAAATGCGATCAAGTTCACAGAAAGAGGGGAAGTGCTGATCCAGTTGAAGGTGTTGTCCCTCACCGACGCGGACGTGACGCTGCGAATTTCGGTGCGTGACAGCGGGATAGGTATTTCTCCACAGAATCAAACCCGTATCTTTGACGGGTTTTCTCAAGCCGAGGCGTCCACGACGCGTCGGTTTGGGGGCACTGGGTTGGGCCTGACGATCTCGAAACGCTTTGTTGAGCTCATGGGCGGAAAGCTCGAACTGGAAAGCGCGCTGGGTCAAGGCAGTGACTTTCATTTCACCATCACCACCCCGGTTTGCCGAGGCGAGGAGGCGGATCAGCCGCCCGCACCTCGGCTGCAGTCGCTGTCTGTGTTGGTTGTGGACGACAACGCCACCGCCCGCCAAGTACTCCGTGACATGGCCCAATCCTGGGGATGGCAGGTTGACACCGCAGGCAGCGGTGCCGAGGCACTGAACATGGTGGAAGCACGGACCCGCGCCCAGTCACCCGCCTACCACGTGATTGTGGTGGACTGGATGATGCCGGGCATGGATGGATGGGAAACACTGGCTCGATTGCGCCAACCAGCCCCCGAGGCAGCGGCCCCCATTGTCATCATGGTCACCGCCCAAGGCAGAGAAATGCTGTCTCAGCGCAGCGCGCAAGAGCAGGCACGCTTGAACGCCTTTTTGGTCAAACCCATCACGGCATCCATGCTGTTTGATGCCGTGGTTGAAGCCCAATCAGGCCGAGGCAACCTGCGTACGCGGCCCCGCTTGGAAGTGGATCGGACCCAGCGCTTACAAGGGATGCGCCTGCTCGTGGTGGAAGACAACGTGATCAATCAACAGGTCGCCCAGGAGCTGTTAAGTGCAGAAGGTGCGTCCGTGGAGATAGCGGACAACGGTCAACTCGGTGTTGCCGCCATCGCTGCGGCGACCCCGCCTTTTGATGCCGTCTTGATGGACTTGCAGATGCCAGTCATGGACGGCTACACCGCCACCCGAGCCATTCGCCAGCAATTGAAGCTGCTCGATTTACCCGTGATTGCCATGACGGCCAATGCCATGGCCTCAGACCGGGAGGCTTGCCTCGCCGCCGGGATGAATGACCACATTGGAAAACCAATTGATCTGTCAGATTTAGTGAGAGTCTTGAACCAACACACACGCCGTACCCCCAAAAACACCAATACCATCGCCACTTTTGATCCACCCCGCCCAAGCCCGCATGAAAGTCAAACCAGCACCGACCGCATTGACGTGGACGGTGCCCTGGAACGACTGGGTGGAAACACCGTTCTGTACGCCAAAGTGCTTGGGTCTTACCTTTTGGATTTAGCACGTCAACCCGATCAACTGGAGGCACTGCTGCAACAAGGTGACCGGCAGGGCGCACACCGACTGCTGCATACGTTCAAAGGTCTGTCTGCTACCGTCGGTGCTGACGGCTTGGCCGCTATGGCAAAGGCCATGGAACTGACCGTCAGTGGTGCCGATGCGCAGGGCACTGACGCTGAAGTTGTGACCTCTTTCCGTGATGCAGTGGCATTGAACCAACCCGTATTGAGCGCGGTAGTGGCCCGCTTGACGCCCCAAGAGAAACCAGAGGCCGCCACGGCCAAGCCGTTGAACAGCGCCCTGTTACTGGCCAATCTGACTGACTTACAGGCCCTGCTCCAGCGTTCCGACATGCAAGCGCTGGCGGTGCATACCCAGCTTTGCACGACCCATGAGGGAGCACAAGACAGGCTCAACGCACTGAACGAGGCCATGAGTGAGCTGGATTTTCAACAAAGTATGGTGCAATGTGCGTCTTTGATTCAGGCGCTGCGTTCAGAAAATCACCCATGATTGACCCATCAGACCCACACGACACGCTGTTGAACGCGGTCAAAGGAAGACCGAAACTGTTGGTGGTTGATGACCAACCCATCAACATTCAGGTCATTCACCAGATTTTTTCGGCGGACTGTCAGGTGTTCATGGCGACCAGTGGCGCCCAAGCCCTGTCTATTTGCAAAGACAACCCGCCCGACTTGGTGCTGCTGGATGTGGTCATGCCCGGCATGGACGGATTTGAGGTGTGCGCCAAGCTGCAGGCGGATGAAACCACCAGAAATATCCCGGTTATTTTTGTCACCGCCCACGCCGACGCCTCCCAGGAAACTCTGGGCCTGGCCACCGGTGCGGTGGACTTCATCTCCAAACCGGTGAACCCTGCGGTGGTGCGCGCGCGGGTCAAAACGCACCTCACATTGAAGTTTCAGTCCGACCTGCTGCGCCAGCTTGTGTTTCTGGACGGGCTCACAGGCGTGTTCAACCGCCGTTACTTTGACCAGCAACTCGCCAAAGAGTGGGCACGAGCGACCCGCAATGAGTCGGCACTGAGCGTGATTCTGGTGGATGTTGATTTTTTCAAACATTTCAACGACCTGTACGGCCACCAGTGTGGCGACGACTGTCTGAAGAGCATTGCCCTGGCGCTCAAGACGGCGCTTCGCCGACCCGCCGATTTGGTGGCGCGGTATGGCGGTGAGGAGTTCGTCTGCGTCTTACCCGACACCCCGTTCAATGAGGCCATCGTGTTTGCCAACCACCTCAAGGCGGTCATCCGAACGCTTGAGCTACCGCACGCCGACTCCAAGGTCGGCCCGTTTGTCACCATCAGTTTAGGGGTGGCGTCCCGGGTCGAGTCTGGTGACAGTGGTGTCACGACGGCCAGCGACCCGACTGAGTTGGTGTCGTTGGCCGACGCGCGTTTGTACCGAGCCAAAAGCAGGGGGCGAGGCCAAGCCTGCAGCGACTGATCAGTGGTTGGCGCGTTTTACCAGTATCTCGAACGCGGGCAAGGTTTTGCCTTCTAGCATTTCTAAAAATGCACCGCCGCCGGTTGAGATGTAGCCCACTTGCTTTTCAATGCCGTATTTGGCAATGGCGGCCAGGGTGTCACCGCCACCGGCAATGGAGAACGCGCTGGAGTCTGCAATCGCATGGGCGATGACTTGGGTGCCATGCTCAAAGGCGGCAAACTCAAACACGCCCACGGGGCCATTCCAAACAATGGTGCCAGCGGCCTTGAGTTGCTCGGCCAGCGCCGCCGCCGTCTGCGGACCAATGTCCAAAATCAAGTCGTCATCGGCGACGTCGGCTGCTGCTTTGACGGTGGCAACCGCGTCTGCAGAAAATGTTTTGGCGGTGACCACATCGGTGGGAATGGGCACGGCGGCGCCTCGGGCTTTCATGGCCTCGATCACCGCACGGGCTTCGTCCAGCAAATCCGGCTCAGCCAGGCTTTTTCCAATCTTCAAACCCGCCGCCAGCATGAAGGTGTTGGCAATGCCACCGCCCACAATGAGTTGATCCACCTTGTCGGCCAGGGCGCGCAGAATCGTCAACTTGGTGGACACCTTGGAGCCCGCCACGATGGCGACCAAAGGCCGCTTGGGGTTGGCCAGCGCCTGAGTGATGGCGTCCATCTCAGCGGCGAGCAAGGGGCCCGCACAAGCCACTTTGGCAAACTGGGCAATGCCGTAGGTGGAGGCTTCTGCACGGTGCGCCGTGCCAAAGGCATCGTTCACAAAGATATCGCACAGCGCTGCCATTTTTTGGGCCAACGCTTCGTTGTTCTTCTTCTCGCCTTTGTTCACGCGGCAGTTTTCCAGCATGACCAACTGACCGGGTGCCACCTCAACGCCGTTGACCCAATCCGCGACCACGGGAATCTCACGGCCCATGAGTTCGCCCATGCGCTGGGCCACGGGTGCCAGAGAATCCGCGGGTTTGAACTCACCCTCCGTGGGTCGGCCTAAATGAGAGGTCACCATGACGGCCGCGCCGGCGTCCAAGGCCATTTGAATACAAGGAATCGAGGCCCGAATGCGGGTGTCTTCGGTGATGCGGCCCGCGTCGTCTTGCGGCACATTCAAGTCAGCCCGGATAAAAACACGTTGTCCAGCGACTTGGCCCTGTGCGCACAGTTCAGAAAAACGGATGACGTTCATGAAAACCCTTTGAGAGTGAAAAGACTCTGAGGATTGTAGAAGCGCCTACAAGGTGGAAGTTACCAACCCCAACCCAAATGCAAAGCGAGGTACACCGCCATGCCCACCACGATGGTGCCCAGCACCGCCTGCCCCGCCCCTTTGCGCCAGAAGAACCAGCCCGCACCCGCCGCCACCGCAAACAGTCGCGCATCCTGCCAAGTCGTGATCAGGTGCCCCTGCGTCATCACCACCTCGGGCACGACCACCGCAGACAAAGCGGCAATGGGCGCATATTGCAGGCCGCGCTGCGCCCAGCGCGGTAAGGGCCAGGGTTTGCTGGACAGAAAAAAGAACGAACGGGTCAACACGGAGACCGCGGTGAGCGCCACGATGGTGATCAGCGTCCAAAGATCGGTTTCACCCCTCATGATGTCTTCCGACGCGCCAAGCGCGTTTCTTCCAGAATCAGACACAAGGCGACGGCGGCCGCGATGGCCACCAACACATTCAATTTGAAAGGCAGGGCAAAAGCCGCCACCGCGGCAGCACCCGCCACAGCCGCCGACACCACCCGCAAACGGCTGGAAGCGAGGGAACACAAAATGCCCAGCAGCGCCAAAATGCCCGCAAAGCCCAAGCCCCACTGCGTGGGAATGAAGTTAGCCAACACCACGCCCATCACGCTGCACCCCACCCAGGCGGTCCAACTCACCAACACGTTACCCGCCAGATACGCTTGCTGGGCCAGCCGCTGGGCGTCGTTGGCCTCAGAGCTGGGGTAGCGGTTGGTGAACATCACATAGGTGAGATCGGTGGTCAGGTAGCCCGTGACGAGTCGCTCCCACAAGGGAAGGTGCATCATGTAGGCTCGCAAGTGCGCGCTGAACACCACAAACCGAAGGTTCACACACGTCGCTGTCGCCAAAATCACCCACATTGGCGCACCCGCGATCAGCAAGGGAATCGCGGCCAGCTGCGAGCTGCCGGCAAACACCATCACCCCCATGAGCAAAGACTCCGTCAGGCTCAAGCCGGATTTCATCATCGCCACCCCCATCATCAATCCCCACGCCGCCAGCCCCGGCGCGACGGCCAGAGAGTCGCGCATGCCATGGGCGAACTCGGGGTGCTGGTAATGGATGCGCTTGAAAAACACTAGCTGCCCCGCGCCTCAAAAACCTGTCCGACCTTGACCTCAAAACCACGTAAAAAATCTGCCACCCCCAGGCGCTTGCCACCCGGGCGCTGAAGAGAGGTCAAGGTCACTATCGAATTCATAGCTGCTACCACAATACCCTCGGGGGCTACAGCCATAATTTGCCCTAAACCCATTCCAGCAGGTGGCCACCCCGGCGTCACCTGCGCCGACCAGAGTTTGAGGGCTTCGCCGCTCAACGTGGCGCTGGCGGCGGGAAATGGGTTGAAGGCGCGCACGCGGCGCACAATGACGTCGGCAGATTGCGACCAATCGACGGCCGCCTCCGCCTTGTCGATCTTATGAGCATAGGTGACGCCCTCCTCGCTCTGTTTCACGGGCACCAAGCTGCCGCGCTCGGCCAAAGCCAAGGCCTCCACCATCAAATGCCCACCCAAGTCGGCCAATGTGTCATGCAGTGTGGCGGTGGTATCTGCCTCGTCAATGGGCACGGCCGAGACCAACAGCATGTCACCCGTGTCCAAACCGGCATCCATTTGCATGATGGTGATGCCGGTTTGCGCATCACCAGCCTCAATGGCCCGGTGAATCGGGGCAGCGCCGCGCCAGCGGGGCAGCAGCGAGCCGTGAATATTGAAGCAACCCAGCCGGGGCAGGTCAAGCACCCACTGGGGCAAGATCAGGCCGTAGGCGGCGACCACCATCGCGTCCGCATGGGCGGCCAGCAGTGCCTCACGGGCGGCGGCGGCGTCATCGGCAAATTTGCCATCCAAGCGCAGGCTGCGGGGCTGCACTACCTCAAGGCCATGCTCCAACGCAAATTGTTTGACGGCGGAGGCCTGCAACTTCAGGCCCCGCCCGGCCGGCCGGTCTGGCTGACTGAGCACCAGCACGATCTCATGCCCCGCGGCATGCAACTGGGCCAAGGCGACGCGGGCAAACTCCGGCGTGCCCGCAAAGATGAGCCTCAAGCGCGCTCCTCGCGCTGAACTTTGAGCATTTTTTTCTTGATGCGGTCCCGCTTCAGGGGTGACAGGTACTCCACGAACACCTTGCCCATGAGGTGGTCCATTTCATGCTGAATACAGACCGCGAGCAAACCGTCCGCTTCGATCATTCGGGTCTTGCCGTCCCCGTCCATCGCCGTGACCTTGATTTCGTCAAAACGGGTCACGCCGTCGTAGATGCCCGGAACGGACAAACAACCTTCTTCGTTCAGGTGCGTGCCCGTGCTGGTCCAGACCAACTCAGGGTTGATCAGCACCAAGGGGGCATCTCGCTCCTCAGACACGTCGATGACGATGAGTCGCTCATGCCGATCGACTTGCGTGGCCGCCAAGCCAATGCCTTTGGCGTCGTACATGGTGTCGAGCATGTCGGCAATCAACGCCTGAAGGCGCGAATCGACAGCCACTACGGGTCGAGCGACGGTCTGGAGCTTAGGATCAGGAAAACAG
>JAGODZ010000309.1 GCA_017997975.1 Rhodoferax sp. | reverse complement strand
CCTTGGAGTTACACAGCCGTCCTGTACAGTTGAGCGACACCTTTGAAGTCGATGGCGCTCAGGTGCCGCGCATCTTTGTGAGTGCCCGTGGGGCTGAGGGGCTGAGTACATTGCGTACCCAACTCGCTTCCATCGTGACGAAGGCCTATCCATTGGATGGGCCCTCGGAATCTGCTGCCCATTTGAATGTGCAAGGGTCTGATTGGGCACAATAGCCCGTGCACACCACTTTTTGAAAACCAGAGAATTTGCGCATGAATGCACCAAACAGTGCCCGCCGCTGGGCTCTCTTGCCAGCACGTCTGCGAGGAATGTTCAACTTGAACGATCCTCGCTGGGGACGAGGCGATGAAAAACCGAACGATGAGAGCCGTAATGACGGAGGGCGTCCGCCGCACCAACCTTCTGAAGATCGGGGTGACCGCAACCCTAAATCGGGAGGGCAGCCGCCAGATCTGGATGAACTGTGGCGTGATCTGAATCGTAAGTTGTCAGGTTTTTTTGGTGGAAAAAATGGGGGTGGACGTGGCCCCGGCAATGGCGGTGGCGGGTACCAGCCCGACATGAAGAATGCGGGTGTCGGTGTTGGGCTGATCGCAGGGATTGCGGTCTTGATCTGGTTAGGAACAGGGTTTTTCATCGTGCAAGAAGGGCAGCAGGCCGTTATCACGCAATTTGGAAAATACAAAAGCTCGGTGGGTGCTGGTTTCAACTGGCGGTTGCCCTATCCTGTGCAGCGGCATGAACTAGTGTTTGTGACGCAAATTCGTTCGGTGGATGTGGGGCGGGATACGGTGATCAAGGCCACCGGTTTACGCGAGTCAGCCATGCTGACGGAAGATGAAAACATCGTTGAAATCAAATTTGCAGTCCAGTACCGCTTGAATGACGCACGCGCCTGGTTGTTTGAGAGCAAGAACCCGGGCGATGCCGTTGTACAGGCTGCCGAAACGGCGGTGCGCGAAGTCGTCGGGAAAATGAAAATGGATACCGCTCTTGCCGAGGAGCGTGATCAGATAGCGCCGCGCGTGCGTGTTTTGATGCAAACAATCCTGGATCGTTACAAAGTGGGTGTTGAAGTTGTTGGTATCAATTTGCAACAAGGTGGTGTGAGGCCGCCGGAGCAGGTGCAATCCGCCTTTGATGATGTATTGAAGGCCGGCCAGGAGCGTGAGCGGGCAAAGAATGAGGCGCAAGCCTATGCCAATGATGTTGTGCCGCGCGCAGTGGGCTCGGCTTCTCGCCTGAAGGAAGAGGCCGATGCTTACAAGGCGCGCATTGTTGCGCAGTCCCAGGGCGATTCGCAGCGGTTCAGTGCGGTGCTGGCTGAATACCAGAAGGCGCCTCAGGTGACGCGCGACCGCATGTACCTGGATGCCATGCAGCAAATCTATAGCAGCGTTTCTAAGGTGCTCATAGATTCTCGCCAAGGTTCGAACTTGTTGTATTTGCCGCTGGACAAAATATTGCAAGGTACGGCCCAGCCAACGGGACTGGCGGATGTTCCGACGGCAGGGGCCGTCGCTGCACCGCAAATGCCATCTACATTGTCAAATGATGCGCGTGCGCGAGATAGCAGCCGCACACGTGATCGTGAATCGCGTTAGGAGAGCCAAGTGAACAGGGTCGGATTTTTTGCAACCTCGATTCTGGTAGCGCTTGCGCTGCTGAGTTCGATGGTTTTCGTTGTCGATCAACGACAGTTTGGTGTGCTCTACGCGTTGGGACAGATCAAGGAAGTGATTACGGAGCCTGGCTTGAACTTCAAGCTGCCGCCACCTTTCCAAAATGTTTCTTACATTGACAAACGGCTTTTGACATTGGACAGTTCAGATACTGAGCCCATGCTGACTGCCGAAAAGCAGCGTGTGGTGATTGACTGGTATGTCCGTTGGCGTATTTCGGAGCCTTCCGAATACATCCGAAATGTGGGATTGGATGAAAATTCTGGCGCTCTGCAACTCAATCGCGTAGTGCGCAATGCATTCCAGGAAGAAATTAACAAACGAACGGTGAAGGAATTGCTTTCGCTCAAACGAGAAGCGCTGATGGCAGACGTCAAGCGAGAGGTTCTTGAATCGGTGCGTGGAGCGAAGCCTTGGGGCGTTGATGTGGTCGATGTACGTATTACACGCGTGGACTATGTGGAGGCCATCACGGAGTCGGTGTATCGGCGCATGGAGGCAGAACGCAAGCGGGTTGCCAACGAACTGCGTTCTACCGGTGCGGCTGAAGGAGAAAAAATCAGGGCTGATGCAGATCGGCAGCGCGAAATCGCGATTGCCAATGCTTACCGCGATGCTCAAAAAGTCAAAGGTGAAGGCGACGCAGAAGCTGCTCGCATTTATGCAGAAGCATTTGGCCGAGACCCTCAGTTCGCACAGTTCTATAGGAGCCTGGATGCCTACAAGGCCAGTTTCAACAAGAAAAGCGACATCATGGTGCTGGATCCAGCTTCGTCTGAGTTCTTCAAGTCGTTGCGCGGATCGGGTGCGCTGGCTTCATCGCCAAGCACGCGAAAGTAGTCCTGGTGCTCAACCGGATGGCTTGGGGTGATGGCGTTTGGATCGCTTTAGGCCTGTTTTTTTTACTTGAGGGACTCTTGCCCTTGGTATCACCTGCTGGCTGGCGCCACATGTTTATCCAATTGATCCAGTTGCGTGATGGACAGATTCGCTTCGTGGCCCTGGTGAGCGTTGTGGTCGGTGCAGCGATGTTGCTGGCGGTTTGATCGGGATGAGCCTGTCATAAATTTTGTGTGCGAGGCATAGCATGTCGACAAGGAGCATGAATGCCACGCAAGACGAAGACCACCGCTGCGGCGGACACGGCGGCCAAGCCGCACTTTCCAGCTGGGTTGCTTGAGCAACTCATTCCCGGGCCGGTGACGCCGGCCGAACTGGAAGGCATCTTCCAGCAGTTCAAGAAATCGGTTCTTGAGCGCGCGTTGGGTGCCGAGATGAGCCACCACCTGGGTTACGCACCCGGGCAGCTCAGACCTGAAGGCACACCTGCCAATCACCGCAACGGCAAGAGTGCCAAGACGGTGCTGACCGATGGCGGCGCCCTGCGCATTGACATCCCGCGCGACCGCCAGGGCTCGTTCGAGCCCCAACTCATCGGCAAGCACGAACGCCGCTTCACCGGCTTTGACGACAAGATCGTCGCCATGTACGCACGCGGCATGACGGTGCGCGAGATACAAGGCTTTTTGGCCGAGATGTACTCGGTCGATGTATCGCCCGACCTCATCAGCCGTGTCACTGACGAAGTGATGAGCGAGGTCACCGCCTGGCAGAGCCGCCCGCTGGAGGCGATGTACCCGGTGGTGTTTTTCGATGCACTGCGCGTGAAGATCCGGGAGGACGGCGTGGTGCGCTCCAAGGCCGTGTACCTGGCCCTGGGTGTGCTGCCTGATGGCAGTCGAGACATCCTGGGCATCTGGATCGAGAACACCGAGGGTGCCAAGTTCTGGATGAAAGTGTTCAACGACTTGAAGACCCGAGGCTGCAACGACATCCTGATTGCCGTCACCGACGGGCTCAAAGGCATGCCAGAGGCGCTGGGTGCCGTGTTCCCGGCCACGACGCTGCAGACCTGCATCGTGCACCTGATCCGGGGCAGCCTGGACTTTGCCAGCTGGAAGGACCGCAAGGCGCTGGCTGGCGCCATCAA
>JAGODZ010000082.1 GCA_017997975.1 Rhodoferax sp. | reverse complement strand
GGGGCCGGTCCGCGCACGGTGCTGGAGTCCCACGCCAAACGGGCCGATGAGCGACTGGACTTGGAAGACCTGCGCCGCGCCACCAAGGTGATCGCGCGGTCTTTGCTGGACTTGACTGCGGCTCAGTAAAGCATTTCAAGTTGACCCCAGCTGGCCCCTCAGAAAGGGGCCGCTGACGGCCAACTCAGCTTGTACACAAACGAGGCAGTTGATTTCTACGGGCGAGGAGTGCAGCGCACCGCGCGTCTCTGACAGGAAAACAACTGCAACCGTTCACACGCTTCGCGTTGGGTCGTCAAGCTACCCCACTGAAAATCAGTCTTCTAACCCAACTCCGTCCCACCATCGGCGGTGAGCGCGAGACCACTAAATCGAGTTGCCAACCTTGCAGGGTTGTGGTTTCTACTCAGCATGTAAGCAACTGAACTGCCCTGACTTTCTTGAGTCCATTGAGCCCTCATTCAACAAGCGGACTGACAAGGTGACAGGGCCGTGTCCTACGGGGAGGGTCATCGGATTGATGAACACTTAAGTCTCAGTAGCAGCTTGGTGATGGTTGATTCACCGTTCTGGTACTTCACCCCTTTAAGGAGAAACATCATGGGTAAATATTTCATCGCATGGCTGTTGGGCGTACCGGCAATCGCGTTGCTTATTTTTTGGTTAATCTGATGACCAAGAACGCCGCTCCTGGGGTTCAACCCCCACCCGATGCACCAGTCAATGGTCAGACACTGTCCAGCCGGCACGGCGAACCAGAGCCACGTTTGCCGCATGAACGGGACGAATCCAGTGACAGCCATCCAGGCACGGCCGATGTCCGAATCGAACTCGCTGCGCGTGATCTGGAACAAGGAAAACAAGACACCGGACGGACCCCTGTGGTGACTGAATTGGCACGCAAAACGCTCCCTCCTGCGCCTGAACCTCGACATGGACCCAACGGCAAACGGGGAGAGGACAGAGGGCAGAGTGGGACATCGCCAGATTCATAACTTGTCTTGTCCATTGGTGGCGGTTCAACGCACCTTGTCTGCCATGACTCGGTCCGCCGTGCGTGCGAGTACAAAGGCGATGGCACAAACCTTGCGCGTCAAGCCTGTCAAGCGTCCATCAGTCGCGACGACGTCTGGCCGTTCCAAACGCATTGGGGTAAGTGCAGTGGCAAACCATGGGCGTGCTGCGGTGACCCTCACGGCGACGGGTCCACGCCGCTACCGGCTTTTCAAACCCGTTGGGGTGCGTCGCAATGAGAAGCTGCCTTTGTTGGTGATGTTGCACGGTTGTGGCCAAGACGCGCAGGGATTGAGCACGATCAGCCGAATGAATCGCCTTGCTGAACGCGAGCGTTTTATGGTGCTCTACCCTGAACAAGACCGGATCGCCAATATCCAGGGGTGTTGGAACTGGTACCGGTCACGGAAACAGCGTGGCCGACGTCTTGGGCAGCGGTAATGGCCAAATCAAGCTGGATTTGATTGACGGAAAAATGTCACAACTCATCACAGAGGTCATCGGCCTCGACGCCGCACAAGCACTGGGCATTTTGATTTCTGGCGACGTACCACTCACCCTGAATTGCGCCCGTGCCGAAGCGCTTATCCAAAATGGGGTGGTGAAATCTCGCTATGCCGTGCTGGACAACAAAGACAGCACGCTCCATATCCAAGGTGGTGCAAACTTTAAAACTGAAGCTTTGCAGTTGCGCGTGGTCGCCGAGCCGAAAGACTTCTCCCCCCTGTCACTGCGCTCACCTCTCAACGTCACTGGCAGCTTCAAGCAGCCGCAAATTTCTGTAGAAGCCAAAGGACTGATGGCGCGGGTCGCCGGCGCTTTGGTGCTAGGCGCCCTCGCCCCACCGGCGGCGCTGCTGGCCTTCATCGACATCGGCGAAGAGGCGCAGGTGAACCCCTGTGCAACTGACCGGTCATCAGCGACCAAGTCACCATGATGCCCCTCTCTTCAGCGGTCAAAGAGAAGGATCCTCTCGCCGCTGATTTTCAAGCGCCACGGGATGCGGTATTTCAAGTGATGCCTGGGGTGCAGCGCTTCGTGCTTTCCGGCGCGGCGATCGCATTGGGAATTTTGGGTCTGTATGCAGGCCAGGTTCTGCTGATTCCGCTGGCACTGGCGGCCCTGTTGGCATTCATCCTGGACCCCTTAGTCTCATGGCTGCGTCGCTGGTCGATGCCACGCGCGCTGGCCGTGAGCTTGGTGATGGCAGTCGCACTGTCTGTGCTGTTGTATTACTCCGCCCAGGTCTTTTTACTGGGGGCTGAATTCACCTGGGTGTATGCCAATGCGCGCGGGTCGCGCCGAGCATTGCCTCACTGAACCCCGCCTCGCATCGGTGTGTCGGCTTGCTCCTACAACGTCCGACGCCTTGCGCTGACATCCGGCACGCTCAACTAAAGCGACCATACGTTCAACCTACAGACCTTTGACGAGACGAAAACCATGACCACCCATAACCACTTTTTTTCCCGCGATGATGCCACCCCACCTGCGCAGAAGATCAGCCCGCGGACTCATGTGCTGATTTGGGTGCTGGTGACGCTGGCCGCCCTGCTCTTGGTCGGCTTCACTGCGGTTGTGAACGACATCACCGAGCGCGGCGAGTCGCGCCGTGTGCAGCAACGCGCCTCAGGGGCTTTCGCCCTGCCCGAGGATTTGCAACCCGGCGGCGTGGATGTGGCCCGCCTACTGTCTATGGCGGGCGGCAAGTGGGCGCAACGGTAAGGCGGTGGACACGTTGCAACCGAGAGTCCTTGGACTGGGCGCGTGCCAAACCTGGCAAACGCCGGTCGGGTTACGCTGCGCTAACCGAGACCTGCATGAGGCTTCAGACTGCGCCGTTTCACTTATTGATGAAAAAGGCCGCTAACCCATACCCATCCTGCGCCTACTGCTATCAATTCAATACTAAACGCACGTCGGGCTAGCGCAGCATCACCCGACGTGTTCAGCGGTGATTCATCGCCGTGACCCACAACGCGGCTCCTGTGCGCCGCGAAGCGTCTTCACACGGTACTGGGTGTCTCAGGCGTTCGCCCGGGCTGTGCCGCAGTGTTGCGGTGTGGGCTGGCACGGGTGGAGCGGTTATCACCATGGTCCGCCAGCCAGGCCGCCAAGGCACCGGCCAGCGCCATTTGCACGGGGGCGGCGGTGAGTTGCGTCCACAGCAAGCTGCTCACTCGCTCACGCCAGGGGCTGGCTTGCTGTTGAAGATGCTGCATCACCCGGGGGCGGCCCACCTTGATGGCCATCACCAACATCACCCCCAACGCCGTGCCCACACCCAACGTGGCCAAGGGGTTGCGCCGCATCAAGGGCCGCGCTTGGTGGGCCAAGGTCTGACCCACGAGTTCGACCGAGCTGTGCCATGGCTGGCGATTCCACCAGCGCCGCGCCAGCGTGCGCGCGGTGAGCCAGCTGCCTTGCAGCAGCCCTTTGCGGTGAATGCGCGCCGACAACATTTCGGCAAACGAGGGCTCGGTGCCCTGCTCACCTGCCTGCCCGTTGTCCGCGTCTCGTGGCTCAGAGAGGTTGGGAGACAGGCTCACGATCAGCGCCGAACGAGACGCGGCAATGCGTGCCAGGGCCAGCGCCATGCGTTGATCGGCAGATAAAGAATTCGCGTTTTGAGCAATGAGACCCAATGCGTCGCTGCTGCGGGGACCGGAATGTAGGGTGTGGTTCATGATTCTTCGTCCAGTATCTTGAGCGTGGCCACATCTTGGGCAACTTGCTCACGCAGTGTGGCAAAGGCAGTGTCGTCTTCTAACTGTTGGACGCGCCAACCCAAAAAGGCAGCCAGTAGCAATAGCGCCAATGGCAAAACCCAGAGCAGCCAGGGCAGCGGCATGGCCTGCACCGGCAGCGCGGCCGCCAGCAAACACGCCACCCCCCCTAAGCCCAACGCAAGAATTGAAAGCAACACAGCCGCCAGCATGAGCGTGGCGCGGTGCTTGAGTCGGCTTTTCCAACACGCCAACTCGGCCACCGCGAGATCGGTGTACGCATCAGCATGCTCCAAAAAAAGGCCCGGCCGTTTGGCCATGGTGATGAAGAGTGGATGGATCACGTCGGTGCTCCCTCAATTTATTCAATAAAAAAGGGCGCGGCCACCGGAACAATCCGGACACCGCGCCCCGCATGGCAAGTGCGCCAAGGCTCTGTTAAACAGTCAGTCTGGCTTGGCGCGCTGAACGCCCCCTCAATGGCGGGAGTGACCGTTATTACCGCGGGTAGCCCAGCCAATCAACAAGGTGGCAAAAGCGCCAGCGGCAACGGCCATCAGCAACGCTTTGGTGGGCTCATCACGCACATAGCTCACCGTCTGCTCTCGCATTTGGCTGGCTGAATTGGTCACCGATTGCCCTGCGGCGCGTGCTTTTTCGATGCCTGCACGGGCCAACTCTTCAGCTTGGTTGGTGGCGCGTGACAGGTGAGCTGGAACGGCTTCGCGAATTTCGTTCAGGCCGTTCTGAATCGACTTCTCGGCGTTGCCAACCGTTTCCTGCGTGGCTTCAATGGCCTGATCGGCTTTGTTCGCTACTTTGGACACCATTTGGTGCGCTTTTTCAGAGCCACGGTCCACCATTTGGTGGCTGTCATTGGCGAGGTTTTGGGCAGAGTTGTTCATGAGATCTCCTAGGTATAAAAAGTGAAGTTGTGAGAAACGGTGCGGTGGGTCGATTTGCTTCTAACGGGCCACGGGCTCTACCTTCGACGTGAACCGAAGATGAACGAGGCCACGGCCAGAACCAGAAAGACCACGAACAGAATCTTGGCAATTCCCGCAGCGCCGGCGGCAATACCGCCAAAACCGAGAACTGCCGCAATCAGCGCAATCACAAGAAAAACAACGGCGTAATGCAACATAGTGGGCTCCTGTACCCGGCGGGTCAGCGTTGCCGCTGTCGCCTGAGGGGGTGGTGACCGCAACGCCAATCGCTGCGATGGATTCAGTGTATGAAGGGCACGGCCTACCGCCTGTCGGCCAAGCGCGGTGGCTGGTGTAGGACAGAGCCCACAGGCCATAAGACAAGCCCCCCAAAAAGGGACAAACCCCAGGTGGGCACAAACGGCACCGAAGGACTTTCCCCTACTTTGGGTGGATAACCTCGCTCAGCATGAGCGAAAGCGAGCAAGGTAAAGTCAGCCGTGACCCGCTTGAAGCGCTCGGGCGCTTCCGATGGACGCTTTGTGCCTCGCGTGGATTGATTGAGGCCACCCCCTTCACCATCAGAAAGAAAGACACCATGACCTACCAAAGCACCAACCCCTACAACGGCAAAGTTTTAAAAACCTTTGAGGAGATCAGCGATGCACAACTGGAGACGAAGTTGCAACGCGCCGCAGATTGCTTTGAAAACGAGTGGCGCGCCACCCCCTTTGCCCAACGCTCCGCCATTCTGTCGCGTGCAGCCGCCCTCCTGCGCGAGCGCTCGCAAGAGTTTGCTGAACTCATCACCCTTGAAATGGGCAAACTCATTCGCCAAAGCCGGGGGGAAGTGGCGCTCAGCGCGGCCATTTTGGACTACTACGCCGACCACGCCGAAGGCTTTCTGGCCCCTGAAAAACTGACCACACCGCATGGCGACGCCACGGTGGAGAGCTGCCCCCTTGGCGTGCTGTTTGGGGTAGAGCCGTGGAACTACCCGTACTACCAAATCGCCCGCTTTGCCGCGCCCAACCTGATGGCCGGCAACGTGGTGATGGTGAAACACGCCTCCAACGTGCCGCAATGCGCCTTGGCGTTTGAGCAGCTGATGACCGAGGCCGGTGCCCCCGCCGGCGCGTACACCAACCTGTTCATCTCCAAGGACCAAGTGGCCCAAGTCATTGACGACACGCGCATTCGCGCCGTGGCGCTCACAGGCAGCGAAGCCGCAGGCGCGGTGGTGGCAGCACGCGCCGGGCAAAACCTGAAGAAAAGCACCATGGAACTGGGTGGCAGCGACGCCTTCATCGTGCTCGAAGACGCCGACCTCGACAAAGCCGTCAAAGAAGCGGTGAGTGGGCGCATGGGCAATTCAGGCCAAGCGTGCACCGCCTCTAAACGCTTTATGGTGGTGGAGTCCCTGGCCGACCGTTTCCTAGAAAAATTTCAGACCGCACTAGAAGGCTTCAAGCCCGGCGACCCCATGGACAAGCAGACCACGCTGGCCCCCCTGTCCTCCAGCGCGGCGCTCAAGCACTTGCTGGAACAGGTGGAAGGCGCGGTCGCCCATGGCGCGCACGTGCTCATGGGTGGCCAGCGGATCGCAGGCCAAGAGGGCGCCTTCATGCAGCCCACCATCCTGACCCATATTGACAAAAGCAACCCGGCCTACAGTGAAGAGTTCTTCGGACCCGTCGCCCTGTTCTTCCGGGTGGCCAACGAAGACGAGGCGGTGGCGCTGGCCAATGACTCCCCCTTCGGACTGGGCGGCTCGGTGTTCACGCAAGACATTGAGCGCGGCAAGCGCGTGGCGCGCCGCATCGACACCGGCATGGTGTTCATCAACTCAGCGGCGGACTCGTCACCTGAGTTGCCGTTTGGCGGCGTGAAAAACTCCGGCTACGGCCGTGAGCTGTCGGGCGCGGGCATTCAAGAATTCATCAATAAAAAACTGATTTTGGTGAGCTGATAACGCAGCAGGGTCAAACCGTGCGGCTCGGCGTTTAACCACGGCCTGACCACACAATGGCGCTTTTTCTTGAATGAAAAGGCGCTCTTTTTATGGCGAATACCTCCCCCGCAACGCCCACCTGGCTCCCATCGGCCCGCGACCACTGGCAGTGGCGCGGCCAAGGCCGCCCGCCCTTTGCACACCCGCCCCAACCCGGCCAAACCTCCGTGTGGGACTTTCCCCGCCCACCGCAACTCGCCACCGACGCCCGAGAAGTGGTCATTCGCTGGGGCGACATGGAAGTGGCCCGCACACGGCGCGCCATCACCGTGCTGGAAACCGCCCACCCGCCCAGTTTTTACCTGCCTTGGGCAGACGTGGCCAGCCACCTTTTGCAGCCCCATGCGGGAAGCTCGTTTTGCGAGTGGAAAGGGCCTGCGCAGTACTGGTCGCTGGTCCATGGGAATGACCGCTTGGACGGCGTGGCGTGGCGCTACCCCCACCCGTTAGCTGGCGCAGAAGCCTTGTCCTCTTGCGTCGCTTTTTATCCTGCTGATTTGACGTGCACGGTCGATGGGGCCGTGGTGCAAGCACAACCCGGTGGGTTTTATGGCGGCTGGATCACACCCGACTTGGCCGGGCCATTCAAGGGAGAAGTGGGAAGCAGCGGCTGGTAGGGGTGTGCCCGGTGACGACAACGGGGTCGGGTCCACAGGTCAACAGGCCCGCCTGCGCTCAGATGTAGCGCCGCACCGCATCCAGCAACATCGTCTGCACCTTCGCCCGCAACTCGGGCGGTGCCAGCACCTGCACGTCAGCACCAAAACGCAAAATGTCGCCCACCAGTTCCCGATCGTCCGAGTAAGGCACCTTGAGCAGGTAGCTTCCATCGGGCTCCAACGTGGCCAGTTGCTGGGGGTGCCACCGCTCCGTCTCGACCCACTGCGCGCGGTGCTTGGTAAATCGCATCACAGCCCAGGCCATGGGTTGACCGCCGAAGATGCCGTAGCTCGACTGGGTGACTCGGCGCAGCTCGGTGGTGTCCACCTCAAAGGCGGTCTCTTCCAATAACTTCACCTCCTCCATCGCATCCAACCCAAAACTTCGGATGCCCTGGCGCAGGTGGCACCATGCCCCCACGTACCAGTTGTCTCGGTAGTGCACCAACTCTTGCGGGGAAATCACGCGCTCCAAACACTCCCCGCGCTCACGGCTGCGGTGCGTCACTTTGAGCTGTTTTCGGGTGAGGGTGGCCAACGCAACCACCTCAAAGGCTTTCAGCTTCAAAGCGCGCTTGCCAGAAAATGTCATGCGCACCCGCTTGGCCATTTCAGCCTCGCCCAAGCCCTTGGCCTCCAGCAGGTCCATCAGCCTCTTTTGCAAAGGCTTGAGCTTGCTGCCCACCAAGCCGGGCTCCAGTTGCTCAATGAGCCGCTGAATGGTCAGCAACGCCACCAACTCTTCGGGGCTGAACCACAGGCCCGGCATCTCGGTGCTGAGGTGGTTGCGGTCCAAGTAATACCCACCCCGGTCTTTGTCAAACAAAATCGGCATGCCCATTTGGTCGCGCAACTTGGCCAAGTCGCGTTTGAAAGTGGCCAAAGACACCTCGGCCACCGCCATCAGGTCGCTCTTGCTCACCAAGCGCCGGGAATCAAATAGCGCCTTGTAGGCGTAAAGGCGTGTGCTGTCGCTCATTTTTATGCATCTCCCTCACCACGATCAACCGTGGCCTGAACTGAGTGTAGGCAGGTCATTTTGATTCAGGGTTTTTTCCCCGGACTCGATGGCCGGTGCTTCATGCTCAAAGCCCGTGGTAGCGCAGAAAACAGCTATTGAATCAATAGCTGCTTGCACATGCTCTGCTTGGGCTACAGGCCTATTTCATTCAAAAAATCATCACCACTCAGGCCCCACCCAGCAGAGTGTCAAAAATGACCCGTCTCAAGCCGGGCCCATGACCTCTTTGCGCGAGGTTTCCACAAATTTTTGCAGTGACTCCTTGCTAGGCAGCTCAAGTTGGTACTTGGACACGAACAACTGGTTGTCCATGTTGGCGGTGGCGTATTCGACCAACGTGTGGTCTTGCTCGGTGCACAGCAACAGGCCCACAGGCGGGTTGTCGCCCTCAGCCATCATGTGCTTGCGGTACCAGGTGACGTAAGTGTTGAGCTGGCCAATATGCTCGTGCGTGAACCTGTCCACCTTCAGCTCCACCAGCACGTGGCATTTGAGAATGCGGTGGTAGAACACCAAATCGACAAAGCCGCGTGTCTGGCCGATCAAAATGCTTTTTTGCTGCGCCTCCAAGCAAAAACCATGGCCCAGCTCCAGCAAAAACTCACGCAAATTGGCCACCAACGCCGCCTCCAAGTCCGACTCGGCCACCGCATCTTGTGCCCGCAGGCCCAGAAACTCGAAGATATACGGGTCTCGAATCGCGAGCCGTGGCTCTGCCACGTCAACGCCTTGGCGCACCATCGCCGCCAGTTTCTCTTGGTCTTTGGACAGGGCGGAGCGCTCGAAATACAGCGTGGCAATCTGACGCTTCAAGGCGCGCACCGCCCAGTTGCCGCGAATGCACTCGATCTCGTAGAAGGCGCGCTTGAGCGGGTCCGCGATGGCGATGAGTTCGGCTAGGTGGCTGAAAGAGAGCGACGTGAACAGCTTCTCGATAGGTGCAGCCAGTGCATGCGGCACGGCCTCACCCGCCGACGCATCCGGCACCCCTTCACTCGCTCTGGCTGATATGGCAGACAGCGCCTGCCACATGGGAGGCGCAAGCTGTAAGCCTAAGGATTTGGCAGACGGTGTCTGCCAAATCATCGGGTAAACCGTGTAGAACTGGCGGCACTGGCGCAGGGTGCGCGGGGCCAGATCGCGTATGCCGCGCGCCGCCAGTGCCTCGGCCAGCCGGTTAATGATGGCCTCGCCATAGGTGGCCCGGTCAGCGCCCTGTTGCTCGTATTCACGGATGTACCAGCCGATCGCCCAATTGCGCAGCGTCAGCGTCGTGTTGATAGCGCGGCTGGCGGCGGCGGCACTTTGCGCGTGCACCTGCCCAATGGCTGCTACCAGCGCGGTGAAATCCATGCCTGGCCCGCTATTCGATGCGGAAATGGATGCGCTTGTGGTGGGTTTCTTCTTACTGACCACGGCGAATCCTCCCGCTTGCACGCACCATCACGTTGCCAAACACCCCGCCCAGCCCCACCCCGTTGGTTTGAATGGCCATGGTCATGTTTTTATCCCAGTCACACGCAACTGTCCCGCCTTCAACTCCAAGCGCCCTGCCCTGACCAAGCTGCGTACCAGTGACTCCACCGTGGTGATGATGCTGCTGCCCGTGCGCGCAAAGCCCAGCGCGCGGGCCAGCAACTTGGGCGCATCGGTCTGTTGGCAGGTGCCACCTTCCGCACGCAGGGCGGTTAGCAGTTGGGCTTTCAGGTGGTCGCGGTCGAAGTCGTCCATGTGGCGCGCCAAAAGGCTCAAAGTGCCAGCGGCGTTCTCTGCCACGCCTCGGCGCACAGCGGTGCGAATGGCGTTGTCCACAACAATTTTCAAGCGTGGGCTGGTGCGGGCAAAGCCCAGCTCGCGGCTGGTGTGGTGGATCAGATCGGCACGGCTGAGCGCCCCGTGCTGGGTCAACACAGCCCGGATGGCGCACATGGTTTGCGCGTCGGTCAGGTCAGCGACTTGGGGCGCGGTGCTGGAGCTTGTGCCACCCGCTGCCTTGGCAGGGGTGGCCCTAGATTTTGGGCGGTCTGACCCTCCTGCGGCGCTGGCCATGTCTTCCAAGTCATCAAAAAGGCTGCTAGCCCCCGTGGGACTTGCGTAAGCAGCTCTTTTTTTGGTAGCAGTTGCGGCCTTCTTCTGCGCCTTGAGTTGGTCTTTTTGCACCATCTGCTCGGCGGCCAGCGTGGCGGCATCGGGTGGCGGGTGGTTTTGACTGAAGGCCCCCGGCCAGCCGCCGTTGGCTTCAATGGCTGCGTCCACCTGCAGCATCAGCGCCTGCGTGGCTTGCAGGGATGCATAGATGCGCAGCCAGTGGGTAATGTCGTCTTGGCTGAGGCTACGGCCCGCCTTGCGCCGGTCGTCCAGCCACTTGTGCAGCACCTGGTAGCCGCCAATGGTGTGCTGCCAGATGGGCTGCTGTACGTTGGCAAAACCGCTGGTGGCGTTGATAAACACCTTGCCGGTGGTGCCTGTTAGCTCCCCCAGCTCTTTGCCCTTCTCTGCCACCTTGGCCAGCGCAAAATCTTTGCCAAACCAGGCTGGAGCCCTCGTATTACTTGCGTGAGCAGCTTCTATTTTTATAGCATCTTGATGCTCCAGCAAATGCCACGCCACCAATTGGGAGCCCAGCTCGGCCAGTGAGTTGAACACCGCCAGCGAGCCGGGGATGGGAATGCGCGGGAAGTCGGTACGCAGAAACGCGGCGTAGCGTTGGCGGTAGGCGGGGCTGTAAAGGATGGCGTAGATATAGTGGAAGACTTTTTCTGCGTGCAGGGGGGCCGTCGTGTCTTCGGGGCGATAGTCGGCGGGAGTCAGGGAGAAAGTGGTTTGCAAGGCAGCGATCAAAGTTTGTGGAACATTTGCCTTACGCGCTTTTCCATCCTGAAGCCACAACGGAAAGTGGTAATTCACTTCTTTAATCGAAACCGTGTGGTGCGTCGTCAGCAAGTTGGAAACAAAAACATGCTCATAGCCACCCATGATCTCAGTACTGCGGACTAGCGAGATAGCAAGGTTTCCACCCACCAACATATGCCGCATTACCTCTGGGCGGGGCATGCATAAAAACCCACGAGTTTGTCCTGTGTAATAGGTCTGGCGAACGTCAAAAGGTCGGTAAAGCACAGCCTGCAAATATCTTTTGTCCGGGCCGGTGGCTTGCAAGTCAGCTTGTGCCAGTTCAACTTGCCAATCGCGAGCATCCTTGCCAAGTTGGTAATACTGACGGGCCTCCTCGGCCTTGCGCTGGGAAAAGTCGCGCACCGTGTCCCAGGCCTGCTTTTCGGTGAAGTGTACGCAGAGATCATCTCGCGCAGTCACGATGCCGACCGAATTCACTGGCGCTATGACAGGCAGCGGCCAGCCACATTCGTATTCGGCCACGCCTACGCTGCTGCTGCGTACCAGTTGCAAACGCTCGCCAGACGGCGTGAAGGGCGCGAGCAACTGCAAGCCACGGGCTATGAGTGTTTCGTACTTAGCCAGCCGTGGCCCGGTCAAATCTGCATGCTCTACCCGCTGCAACAGACCGGGCTGCACGTTTCCCACAGCGATGGCCACGCCCTCGGTAATCTCGAACACGTTTTCATCCCCGCCCGCCGTTTCG
>JAGODZ010000081.1 GCA_017997975.1 Rhodoferax sp. | reverse complement strand
CCAGCCGCGCCAGTTCGCGGCTGAGTGTGGGCTGAGAGCTGTGGCACACCTCAGCGGCGCGACTCAGGTTGCCCTGCACCATGATGGCGCGGAACATGCTGAGCTGGCGGTGGGTGAGCGCTGGGGGATGGGGGCTGGGGGTCATGCGCAAACTATATCCAGACTGAATTCATGACCCACAAAAATGGCATTGATTGAATTGATGAAGCTTGCCAAAATTCAGCCATGAACCCTTTTAGCCCCACCACCCTGTCCCACTTGGCCCAACAACACGGCACGCCGCTGTGGGTCTATGACGCCGCCGTCATCGAACGCCAAATCAAGGCGCTGCGCCAGTTTGATGTGATTCGATTTGCGCAAAAAGCCAACTCCAACACCCACATCCTGCGCCTCATGCGCGCCCAAGGCGTGATGGTGGATGCCGTCTCTTTGGGCGAAATTGAGCGGGCGTTGACGGCGGGTTACCTGCCGGGCCTGCACAACGGCCACTACGAGATTGTGTTCACCGCCGACGTGGTGGACCGCGCCACGCTGGCCCGCGTCACCGAGCTGGGCATTCCCGTGAACTGCGGCTCCATGGACATGCTGGACCAAATTGGCGCAGCCACCTCTGGACAACCTTCTGGCCATCCGGTGTGGCTGCGCATCAACCCCGGTTTTGGCCACGGCCACAGCAACAAAACCAACACTGGTGGGGAACACAGCAAACACGGCATCTGGCACACCGACCTGCCCACCGCCTGCGCCAAAGTGAAAGCCCACGGCCTCAAGCTGCTGGGCCTGCACATGCACATCGGCTCGGGCGTGGACTACACGCACTTGCAAGAGGTGTGCGGTGCCATGGTGGCACTGGTCAAAACCGCGCTGGCACATGGCATGGACATGCCCGCCATCTCAGCCGGTGGCGGCCTGTCCATTCCTTACCAAGCGGGTGAACCGGTCATCGACACCGCCCACTACTTTGCCCTGTGGGACGCCGCGCGCCAAGAGGTGGCCACGCTCTTAGGCCACCCGGTCACGCTAGAGCTAGAGCCGGGTCGTTATTTGGTGGCCGAGTCTGGCGTGCTGGTGACCGAGGTGCGCGCCGTCAAAGACATGGGCAGCAACCACTTTGTGATGGTGGATGCCGGTTTTAGCGACCTGATGCGCCCCTCCATGTACGGCAGTTACCACGGCATGAGCGTCATTACCGCCAGCGGACATGACGTCACTGGCGCGCTGCAAGACACGGTGTTGGGCGGCCCGCTGTGCGAGTCGGGTGACGTGTTCACCCAAGGCGAAGGCGGCGTGGTGCTCAAGCGCCCGCTGCCCGCCGCGCAAGTGGGTGACTTGGTGGTGATTCACGACACGGGTGCCTACGGCGCCTCCATGTCTTCCAACTACAACACCCGCCCTTTGATTGCCGAAGTGCTGATGGAAAACGGCCAGCCCCGCCTGATTCGCCGCCAACAAACCGTGGCCGAGCTGCTGGCGCTGGAAGCAGTTTAACGACGCTGAGTCAATGTTACCGATTCAAAATGCTATTGAATCAGTAGCTGCTTGCGCCCTCTGGACAAGGGTCAGAGTCACTTTTATTGCTCGGCCGGTCGTGGCGAGTCGCCGGTGCATTTGGAAGGTCGTGTTTGCTCCGTGCAACAGAACCCACCTCAATGCAGGCTTGCAACAGGTGCACCCACGCGAGAAGACCGTCCTTGGTCACCTTGGGCTGGCACGCAGGCGGGAATCATTGCCTTGCCCAGGTGTCAAAAACCCGGTAAACAGCGGGCATAAAGTCTTCGGCGTTGGAGATCAGCACCAGTGTTCTGCCGCTCTTGAGATCAACGCCAATGCGCTGGCCACCCAATCCGGTCATCCAGAAGGAGGGCTCCTTGACCCTCCAGTTCTCGCTCCAGAACATATAGCCGTAGCCCCGAAAGTCTTTGGAAATACGGTCCGAGTCATTAGAAATTTGGGTTGTGGTCGCCTCCTGGAGGTAGCGACTCAAACAGTTGCTTTGCCCAGCGTCCACTTTCACGGCGTCACGGACATACAGTGCAAAGCGTCCCCAGTCGCGCAATCGGGCGCCAAATCCTTCGGCAGTGGCGGTGTCCCCGTTGCGATCAATTAACCATGCGGCATCCGCTTCAGCACCTATTTTTTGCCAGACCGCCTTTGCAAAGTAATTGTGAAACGGCTCCTTTGATGCCCCCGCCCCGGCAAAGCCCAAGGCATAGGCATCCAAGTTCTTGTATTCAAATTGACCTCGCTTAGACGCGTCTTTTCCGCCTGAACCGAATTCAACCAAGCCCTCCCGAATCGTTCGCGACTGGGTGCGCAATAGCGCGGTCGTCCAGCCTGCCACCGGCTGACCCGCTGCCTCAGGCACCTTGCCTGCGCTGGACATGGTCAGGAGTTCTTTGATGGTGGCCGCGCCATACGCGGTGCCCTTCAGTGCATCCGCGTGACGCTCGGCAGGCGCATCCATCGACGCCAGCAACCCATCGCAAAGCGCCTGGCCGATGGCGACGGAGGTGGCGCTTTTCGAGAGCGAATAGCCGATCATTCGGTCAGTGGCCGCAGCACCCTGTTTGTACGCTTCAAAGAGAACGCTGCCGTCCCCCTCCAGCCAGAGAAGGCCAAGCACATCATGGCGCTCCACCAGTGCTTTGGCGTCGTCGATGGTTGACTTGGCGCTGTCACGCCATGCTGGGGCGGCATCAGGCAATTCACGCACCGCGCCAGATCCTTTTTCCACGGGTGCCCACTTGAACGGCGGCTTCAACCAATCACGGTAGATCAATTCAGCGGGCAAGCGGTTCGCCCCTTGGCCAAATGCCCACGGGGTCAGGCCAGACAAGGCTGTCAAAACAGCAGCAGGCATGAGCCCTATCCATCTAGAGGGTTGTGTCATGGTTTCAACATCCTTAGTGAGCGCCAACAGTAGGTCGGGCCAGCGTAGCTTAAACCGATATCGCTCACTAGCAGCGGTTGCCGATGCGCTGGTGACATTTAAAACTGTGTCAAAGGCGCGGATGGTGGGCTGACTTCATGGCGTACAGACGCTTGTCGGCCGCGGCGATGAGTGACTGCTGGTCGGTGCCGTCTTGTGGGAACCGGGCCAGTCCGTCGCTGAATGACGGGCTACCCCCTTTTTTTGTCATTGAAGTACAGGGGTTGGGAGTGCAACTTGGCACGAATGCTGGCGATGCTCTTTTCCATTGCCCCCAGTTCGCTGGCGTGGTAGCGGGATGAGCTCTAACAAAAACCTCCGCCGGCGGAGCAGTCAAAGCGGGTAGGAGTCTAAGGCGCTAAAAGTAAGGTCTAAAAATTTTTGCTATTGAAAAAATAGCTACTTACGGAGCATACGCATGGGCTGGAGACATATTTCCCTCAAGCCCTCGCCAATCAGCTTGCATCGACTGGAAGGGTGTGCACGCCCCCAACATGAAAACCGCTCGGCATCGGTTCTCCCCGTCACGGTCAGAGCCTGGTGACATGCCGCTATTTACGCTTTTTTTACAGCCAAGCCGCCAATCTCAACCCCGTTTTTACACCGCTAAAAATATGCTCCCTCCATCGTTTTAGATCGGAGAACTGCCATGGATGTTGTGTTTGTGCTGGGCGCGCTGGCCCTTTGGGGCGTCATTGCGCTGATGGTGCGCGGGTTTAAGCGGCTCGAACAGCCTGCTGGAGGCCGCCCATGATCTCTTTGCCTGTGATTTATGGCTTGGGGGCCACCTGCGCCGCTTTGCTGCTGGCCTACTTGGTCTATGCGCTGATTCGCGCGGAGGAGTTTTAATGAGCACCGCATCAATGGGCCTCTTGGCTCTCTTTTTGGTGGTTTTGTTGCTGGCGGCCTGGCCGGTCGGGATTTGGTTGGCGCGCCTGAGTTCGGGCCAGTTGCCGTCTTGGGTGCTCAAGTCTGAGGCACCCTTCTTTCGATTGGCGGGCACCTCGGCGGGCCACTCCATGCGGTGGTCGGAGTACGCGCTGGCTTTGCTGGCGTTCAACTTAATTGGATTTTTTGCGGTTTACCTGTTGCAACGATTCCAGGGGGGGTTGCCCCTGAACCCTGCCGGGCTGGGGGGCATTTCCCCCGACTCCGCCTTCAACACGGCCATCAGCTTTGTCACCAACACCAACTGGCAGGGCTATGGCGGTGAATCCACCATGAGCTACTTCACCCAGATGCTGGCGCTCGCGGTGCAAAACTTCTTGTCAGCGGCCACCGGCATTGCGGTGGTGTTTGCGCTGATGCGGGGTTTTGCGGCGCGTTCCACCAGCGTGATTGGCAATTTTTGGGTGGATGTGACACGCATCACGGCTTGGTTGCTGGTGCCACTGTCGATCTTTTTTGCGGTGTTTTTGGTCGGCCAAGGGGTGGTGCAAAACTTTGACACCTACCAGCAGGCGACCACGCTTGAAGTGACCCAAGTGCAACAGCCCAAACTGGGCACCGATGGCCAACCCATGAACGATGCGGCGGGCACACCCGTCATGCAAACCGTTCCCTCACAGACTCAAACCATCGCCATGGGGCCAGTGGCATCGCAAGAAGCCATTAAATTGCTGGGCACCAATGGCGGCGGGTTCTTTAACGCCAACTCCGCCCATCCGTACGAGAACCCCACGGCGCTGAGCAACTTTTTACAGATGCTGGCCATCTTTCTCATCCCTGCGGGCCTGTGCTTTGCCTTCGGACGCGCGGTGGGCGATTTGCGCCAAGGCTGGGCGATATTGGCAGCCATGACGGTGATCTTTGTCATTGCGGTGGTGGCCATCACGCCCGCCGAGCAAGCGGGCAACCCCTTGCTGAGCAGTTTGGGCGTGGACCAGTCGGCCAGTGCGCTGCAATCGGGCGGCAACATGGAAGGCAAGGAAGCTCGATTTGGCATCAACGCCACCGCCTTGTTTGCAGTGGTCACCACAGCGGCCTCGTGCGGCGCGGTGAATGCCATGCACGCCTCATTCACGCCTTTGGGTGGCATGGTGCCCATGGTGATGATGCAGCTGGGCGAAGTGGTGTTTGGCGGCGTGGGCAGCGGCCTGTACGGCATGTTGATCTTCGCCATATTGGCGGTGTTCATTGCCGGGCTGATGATTGGCCGCACCCCAGAGTACCTGGGCAAGAAGATTGAGGTGCATGAGATGAAGCTGACCTCGATTGCCATTTTGGTCACGCCCACGGTGGTGCTGGCCGGGACCGCCATCGCGGTGGCCACCTTGTCAGGCCAGGCGGGCATTGCCAACCCCGGGGCACATGGTTTCTCTGAAATCTTGTACGCCTTGAGCTCGGCCGCCAACAACAACGGCAGTGCTTTCGCAGGCCTGTCAGCCAACACCCCGTTTTACAACACGCTGTTAGGCATGGCGATGTGGCTGGGGCGCTTTGGGGTGATCGTGCCGGTGCTGGCCATGGCCGGGGCCTTGGCGTCTAAAAAGCGTTTGCCTGAGACGGCAGGCACCATGCCCACGCACGGGCCTTTGTTTGTCTTTTTGTTGATCAGCACCGTGTTGCTGGTCGGGTTACTGAACTATGTGCCTGCATTGGCCCTGGGACCAATCGTGGAGCACTTGATGCTTTGGAAAGTGGGGGCTTAATATGAAAACGTCGACCACGCTGTCACTCTTAGACCCGGTGTTGTTGCGCCCGGCCATTGTGGCCTCATTCACCAAACTGAGCCCTCAAGTTCAGTGGCGCAACCCGGTCATGTTTGTGGTGTACCTGGGCAGCATTGCCACCACCCTGCTCGGCTTACAAGCCCAGGGTGATGCGGGCTTCATCCTGGCCATCTCGGCCTGGCTGTGGTTCACGGTGCTGTTTGCCAACTTTGCCGAGGCGCTGGCCGAAGGCCGCAGCAAGGCCCAAGCCGCCTCACTGCGCGGCCTGAAGAAAAGCACCTGGGCCAAAAAGCTCAAAGAGCCCGTTTATGGTTCCACGTTTTTACCCGAGCAAGCTGAAAACTTGCGCAAAGGCGATGTGGTGCTGGTCGAAGCCGGTGACATGATTCCGGTGGACGGCGAGGTGATTCAAGGCGTGGCCACGGTGGACGAGAGCGCCATCACCGGCGAATCGGCGCCCGTGGTGCGTGAGTCGGGCGGTGACTTTTCTTCTGTGACCGGTGGCACGCGGGTGCTGTCGGACTGGCTGGTGGTGCGCATCAACGTCAACCCCGGTGAATCGTTCTTGGACCGCATGATCAGCATGGTCGAAGGCGCCAAGCGCCAGCGCACACCGAACGAGATTGCGCTGACGATTTTGCTGGTGGCGTTGACCATCGTGTTCTTGATCGTCACTGTGACGCTGCTGCCGTTCTCGATTTTCAGCGTGCAGGCGGCCCAGTCGGGCACCGTGGTGGGCATGACGGCGCTGATCGCTTTGTTGGTCTGCTTGATTCCGACCACCATTGGCGGTTTGTTGTCAGCCGTCGGCGTGGCCGGTATGAGCCGCATGATGCAAGCCAATGTGATTGCCACCTCAGGGCGCGCCGTCGAGGCGGCAGGCGATGTGGACGTGTTGTTGTTGGACAAGACCGGCACCATCACCCACGGCAACCGCCAAGCGTCTCGCTTTTTGCCTGCACCGGGCGTGACAGAAGCGCAGTTGGCAACCTGTGCCGCGCAGGCCTCGATGACCGACGAGACGCCCGAGGGCCGCAGCATCGTCACGCTGGCGCAGCAAATGGGCGCCGCACAACCCAGCGTGGGCACCATGCTGGAAATTCCTTTCACCGCCCAAACCCGCATGAGCGGCGTGGACGTGACCGCCGCCAATGGCAGCACCCAACAGTTGCGCAAAGGCGCGGTGGATGCCGTGCGCAAGCACATTGAATCCCTGGGCGGCCGTGTGCCCAATGAAGTGACTCGGATGTCTGACGAGGTCTCGCGCCGAGGCAGCACGCCTTTGGCCGTGACGGACGGCAACCGGGTGTTGGGCATTGTGGAACTGAAAGACATTGTCAAAGCGGGCATCAAGGAGCGCTTTGGCGAGTTGCGCCGCATGGGCATCAAGACGGTGATGATCACCGGCGACAACAAACTGACCGCAGCGGCCATTGCAGCAGAAGCAGGTGTCGATGACTTTTTGGCCGAAGCCACGCCCGAAGACAAGCTCAAACTCATCCGCCAGTACCAGGCGGAGGGCCGCTTGGTGGCCATGACGGGCGACGGCACCAACGACGCACCCGCCTTGGCCCAAGCCGATGTGGCGGTGGCCATGAACAGTGGCACGCAGGCCGCCAAAGAAGCCGGCAACATGGTGGACTTGGACTCCAACCCCACCAAGTTGCTGGAAATTGTGGAAACCGGCAAGGCGCTGTTGATGACGCGCGGCTCACTCACCACCTTTTCGATTGCCAACGACGTGGCCAAATACTTCGCCATCATTCCCGCGATTTTTGTCAGCACCTACCCGCAGCTGGGGGCGTTGAATGTGATGCGCTTGGGCAGCCCCAACTCGGCCATTCTGTCGGCCGTGATCTTCAACGCGCTGATCATCATGTTTTTGATTCCGTTGGCGCTCAAAGGCGTCAAGTACCGCCCGGTGGGTGCGGCGGCGCTGTTGCGTCGCAACCTGGCCATTTACGGTCTGGGTGGTTTGATCGTGCCGTTTGTTGGCATCAAAGTCATTGACTTGGTGCTGGTGTCGCTGAACTTGGTTTAACGCTCAGACGGCACCCCCTTTTCCCCTCTCAAGGAATTCCCATGAAAACTATTATTCGCCCCGCGCTGGTCTTGTTTGCCCTGCTCACGTTGCTCACCGGGGTGGCTTACCCCTTGTTGGTGACGGGCATTGCCCAAGCTGTTTTTCCGTCACAAGCGCACGGCAGTTTGCTCAAGCGGGACGGCATCACCGTGGGCTCGTCCCTGATTGGCCAGCATTTCAGCGCGCCAGACAACTTTTGGGGTCGCCCCTCCGCCACGGGCGCAAGCCCCAACAATGCAGCCTCCTCTGGCGGCTCCAATTGGGGGCCTCTGAACCCGGCACTGGTTGACGCGGTGAAAGAGCGCGTGGCGGCTCTGCGGGCGGCAGACCCTGGCAACACCATGCCCGTGCCCGTGGACTTGGTCACCGCCTCAGGCAGTGGCTTGGACCCCCACATCAGCGTGGCCGCCGCGTTGTACCAAGTGCCCCGCGTCGCCAAGGCGCGGCAGTTGGCCCCTGAAGACATTCAGCGGATGGTGGAATCGAACACACGCACGCCGTTTCTTGGCGTGCTGGGTGAACCCGTTGTCAATGTGCTGGAATTGAACCTTGCGCTGCAAGCGCTAAAGTAACGAAGGGGGTGGCCTGCCGCCCAACCCTGGGTGCTACGCTCGGCCATCTCAATCCACTCAATCCACCCATTCATCTGAGCGCTTGAAAGGCTTTTCCTTGAGCAACGCCGAAGAATCACGCCCGGACCCCGACGCGCTGCTGGCAGAAATCCAGGCACACGACCAAACCCAGCAACGGGGCAAGCTGCGCATCTATTTAGGGGCCAGCGCAGGCGTGGGAAAAACCTACGCCATGCTCACCGCGGCCCAAAGCGCGCAAAAGGCGGGCCAGCACGTGAAAGTTGGGCTGATCGAAACCCACGGGCGCAAAGAAACCGCAGCGCTGGATGCGGGGCTTCAACACATTCCTTTGCGCAGCGTTCCGCATCGTGGCCAAGTCCTGATGGAGCTGGACCTGGACGCCGCGCTGGCGGCGGCCCCCGATGTGTTGCTGGTGGACGAACTGGCCCACAGCAACGCACCGGGCTCACGCCACCCCAAACGCTGGCAAGACATTGAGGAGTTACTGGCCGCAGGCATTGATGTCTGGACCGCACTCAACGTGCAGCACCTGGAGAGCCTGAACGGCACGGTGGGCGCCATCACCGGAATTCGGGTCAACGAAACGGTGCCGGACACCGTGCTCGATGGGGCCGACGAGGTGATTTTGATTGACGTTACCGCCGACGAACTGCTGGCGCGGCTGAAAGCGGGCAAGGTGTATTTGCCACACCAAGCGGAGCGCGCGACCAAAAATTTCTTTCGCAAAGGCAACTTGTTTGCGCTGCGCGAAATTGCCCTGCGCCGCACTGCCGAGCATGTGGGCGACGACGTGCGCAGCTACCGAAAAAAGCACCTGCACAGCCACCGCAGTGGTCAATCTGGTGCAGCCCCGGCCTGGAACACCTCAGGCACGCTGCTGGTGTGCATTGGCCCGCATGAGGGCGCCGAGCACGCCGTGCGCAGCGCCGCACGGCTGGCGGACCAGCTCAATGTGCAATGGCACGCCGCTTACGTCGAGACAGCGGCGCTCCAACGCCGCAGCTCGACCGATCGCGACCGCACGCTCACCGTGCTCAAGCTGGTTGAAGAGCTGGGGGGCAACACGGCCGTGCTCAGCGGCAACGACATTGCCCAAGAACTGCTCCAGCACGCGCAAACGCTGAACTGCACCACCCTGATTTTGGGACGCCCCAGAGCGCATCCAACGGCCCTGTTCTGGCGCGCGCTTCGGCCCACGCTGACGCGCCAAATTGCCAATTTGGCACCGAACCTGGATATTTTGGAAATTGCCGCGTCCCCCAGCGCCCGACGGCTTGCACCGGCGTTGCAACCCGGGCTGCTGGATGAGTCCGTTGTCTCCAGTCGCTGGACCACGTGGCAGCGCTACGCTGGGTCAGTCGGGGCTTGTGTGGCGGCGACTGGGTTGACCTTGCCGCTGATGGGTTGGTTCGATCTGGCCAACATCGTCATGTTGTTTTTACTGTGCGTGGTCGGGGTGGCCATGGTGTTCGGCCGAGGGCCCTCTATCTTGGCGGCGATTCTCTCGGTCGCCTCATTTGATTATTTTTTTGTTCCTCCCCGGTTCTCGTTTGCCGTGAGTGATGTGCAATACCTGGTGACCTTTGTCGTGATGCTGGGCATGGGGTTGCTGTTTGGGCAATTGACCGCCAATTTGCGCTTTGCCGTGGGCGTGTCGCGCAGCCGGGAACGCCGCGCGCACTCCCTGTTTGAACTCACCCGCGATTTGTCAGCGGCGCTGCAATCAGAGCAGGTGGCCTCGCTGGGTGAAGCGGTGGTGCAACGCACCTTTGGCGGCGAGGCGCACGTTTTTTTGATGGGCGTGAATGATCAGTTGGTGATGCCCGAACCGGTGCCCGAGAACCTAGAAGCCAGCATCGCCGACTGGGCGTTTCACAACGGCCTGCACGCCGGGCTGGGCACCAGTACCTTGCCCTCCAATCTGTGGCACTACGTGCCGCTGAAAGCCCCGATGCGGATTCGTGGTGTGCTGGCCTTGCGGCCCACCCAGCCCGGCTGGCTCTTGATTCCCGAGCAAATGCAACAGCTTGAAACGCTGGCGCGGCAAATTGCGATTGCGCTGGAGCGCGTGCATTACGTGGAGGTGGCCCAAACAGCGGTGGTGCAGATGGAGTCCGAACGACTGCGCAACACCCTGCTGGCGGCCATGTCGCACGATGTGCGCACCCCGTTGACGGCGCTGATTGGCCAGGCCGAGTCACTGGCGGCATCCATTCCCTTAACAGAGAGTCAGCGTCTGTCGGCGGAGTCGATCAGCCAAGAAGCGCGCGAGCTCAGTACCTTGGTGACCAACCTGCTGGAAATGGCCCGCCTGGAAAGCGGACAGGTCGAACTGCGAAAAGACTGGCAGTCGGTTGAAGAGGTGATTGGCAGCGCCATTCGCTCTACCCGTCATGCGCTGGGGTCGTTGGTGGTCAAGACCGATGTACCGGTCGACTTGCCTTTGGTGGCGTTTGACGCTGGTTTGATTGAGCGCGTGTTGGTTAACCTGCTGGAAAACGCAGTCAAGTACGGCCAGCCCCTGCAGGCCGGCCATCCCTTGGCGGTGGTCAGTGCCAACGTGACGCCGACCACGCTGGAGCTGAGCGTGCGCGACTTTGGGCCCGGCTTGCCCTTGTCCAGCCAAGGCCGGGAGCAGGCGCTGTTTGAAAAGTTCACCCGGGGCCACTCAGAATCCCCCACCCGCGGGGTCGGCTTGGGTCTGGCCATTTGCCGCGCCATTGTGCAGGCGCATCGGGGTCAAATCCGGGCCTTGCCCGCCCCGGGAGGGGGTGCAGAATTCACCCTCACCTTGCCCAGAACCCCGCCTCCTGAACCGCCACCCGAAGCCCTCTAGCCCTCTAGCCCTCAACCCACCTATGTCATCCCCCATTGCCATCCTGATTGAAGACGAACCCCAAATTCGGCGTTTTGTGCGTGCCGCGCTGGAGGGCGAAGGCTGGCAGGTGTTTGAGTCCGACACCGCCCAACGCGGCTTGGTGGAAGTTGGCACCCGAAAACCTGATTTGCTGATTGTGGACTTGGGGCTGCCCGACGTGGATGGTCTGGAGGTGATTCGCGATGTGCGCGGCTGGTCCAACGTGGCCATCGTGGTGTTGTCAGCGCGCACCGATGAGTCAGACAAGATTGCGGCACTCGATGCGGGTGCCGATGACTACATCACCAAGCCCTTTGGCGTGGGCGAATTGCTGGCCCGGGTGCGCGCCAACTTGCGCCGCCCTCGGGCAGCAGCGGGTGAGGGGTCATCCAACGCCACGAAGGCCGACCCGGTGTTTCGCTTTGGCGAGGTGGCGGTCGACCGCGTGGCCCGGCTGGTGCACCGCGCTGGCGTAGAAGTTCACCTCACGCCCATTGAGTACCGCTTGCTCACGGTGTTGATCAGCAACGCAGGGCGCGTGATGACACACCGGCAGTTGCTGCGCGAAGTGTGGGGACCGTCCCACGCTGAGCAAAGCCATTACCTGCGCATTTACATGGGCCATTTGCGGCAAAAGCTGGAAGCCGATCCCGCCCAACCGCGCCACCTTTTGACAGAAATAGCGGTGGGCTACCGATTGATGGTGGAAGGATAGGTCCGGGTTACTCAGGTCTTACCCAGCACATCCGCCTCATTGCGCTGCAACAACGCCTTCAGCAGCGGCGGCTCAAAGTGGCGTTGCACGGTGATGGCGTAAAAGCTCTCAAACAGGTGCGGCACCACAGC
>JAGODZ010000308.1 GCA_017997975.1 Rhodoferax sp. | reverse complement strand
TTGCAAGTGGTCGAAGAATTTTCTTTTGGGCAAGACTACGCGCTCACGCTGCGGCTCTGGCGTGAGCGCTTTTTGGCCCACCGGACGAATATTTTGCAACAGGGTTTTGATGAACGCTTCATGCGCATCTGGGAGTTCTACCTGTGCTATTGCGAGGCCGCCTTCACCCTGAAAAACACCGACTTGGTTCAATACACGTTGGTGCGGCCTTCGCTATGAAAAAGAGAGCTGCTATCGCAGTACTGGCGGGGGTTACAGCCACTATTTGCTTAAATTCTTGGGCTGGCCTGACCCTGGATGCCACCCCGCCGCTGGCAGGGCTTCAGCGCGGTGGCCAAGGTACTCTGCGGTTTTGGGGCATTGACATCTACCAGGCGCGTCTGTGGGTTAGTCCGGGTTTTCAGGCAGACCGTTATGCCGCGCTTCCGTTAGCGTTGACCTTGGGTTACCAGCGCGATTTCAGTGCCAAATCCATTGCCGAGCGCTCATTGACCGAGATGAAACGCATTGGTGAATTCAGCACCCCGCAAGCCACCCAGTGGCGCCAAGACTTGCAAGCGGCCCTGCCCGACATCCAAGCAGGCGACCAACTCACGGGGCTCTACCAGCCGGGCGGTGCGTCTGTGTTTCAAGTCAAAGGGCGCACGGTGGGTGAAGTCAAAGACCCCGCTTTTGGCCCGCTATTCTTCGGCATTTGGTTGTCGCCACGCACTTCAGAGCCCCGTTTGCGCGAAGCCCTGTTGGCCTTGCCCGGAGCCGCGCAGTGAGTCAGGAGGCCACCGTCACCCTGCGCCAAGGCTTGAGCTATGGCCTGCTGGGGTTGCCGCTGGCGTTTGTGGCGCTGCCGCTGTACGTGTTGCTGCCCAACCATTACGCCCGCGAGTTCGGCATGCCGCTGGCCACGCTGGGTGCGGTGCTGCTGCTGGCGCGCTTGTTTGATGCGTTCACCGATCCGCTGTTAGGGCAGTTGAGCGACCGTCTGTTTGCCCATTCGCGTCGCGCGGTGCTCCTAGTGGGCGGTATCTCAGCGGTGATCTTGGCGCTGGGCATGCAAGCCCTCTTTTTTCCTCGCGTGAGTTCGCCCGAGGCCTTGCGTTACTGGGCCTTGGCCTGTTTGCTGGTCGTTTATGTGGCGTACAGCCAACTCAGCATTGCCCACCAATCTTGGGGCGCTCGCTTAGGGGGCGGTGAGTTACACCAAGGGCGCATCGTCGCTTGGCGTGAAGGCTTGGGGTTGGTCGGTGTATTGCTGGCCGCCGTGCTGCCCTCGTTGTTTGGACTGCCCGTGATGATCACCGTGCTGGCGTTGACCTTAGGAATTGGCTGGCTGGCGTGGTCTAAAGCGCCCGAGCCTCGTCGCTTAGAAACCGCCACGCCTGGTGCGGCGCCAGCCAGTTTGTGGCACCCCTGGAGACAGTCCGGGTTTCGCCGTTTACTGGCTGTTTTCATGCTCAACGGCATTGCCAGCGCGATTCCCGCCACGCTGGTGCTGTTCTTCATTCAAGACCGATTGCAAGCGCCAGCAGCACAAGAACCCTTGTTTTTAGGCGCTTACTTTTTGAGCGCTGCGCTGTCGATTCCGTTGTGGCTCAAAGCCGTGGCGCGCTGGGGCCTGGCGCGCACGTGGCTGGCCGGCATGCTGCTGGCCATTGCCGTGTTCGCTTGGACCGCCGGGCTGGGCCAAGGGGATGGGACCGCTTTCTTGATCGTTTGCGCCCTGTCAGGGGTGGCACTGGGCACCGATTTGGCCCTGCCCAGCGCCTTGCTCGCGGGCGTGATCGCCAAGCAGGGAGACCAAGGTCATTTGGAAGGCGCTTACTTTGGCTGGTGGAACCTGGCCACCAAACTCAATTTGGCGCTGGCGGCCGGGCTGGCATTGCCCCTTCTGGGTGCCTTGGGCTACGCACCGGGGGGCCGCGACCCGGATGCGCTGCGCACACTGGGACTGGCCTACGCGGTGCTGCCCTGCGCGCTGAAACTGGCTGCGGCGTCGGCCCTGTATTTTTTGTTGATTCGAAACCCCTCGGGGCAATCCCTGTTACCGAAAGGACATTCCTAATGCAACGACGTCTTCTTCTCTCTGGCGCTGTCGCCGCGCCCTTGGTTCTGGCCGGTTGCGCCAGTCCCCAAATGGCCGACTTCGCGGGCCAAAAACCGGTGCTGGACTTGGCCGAGTACTTCAATGGACGTGTGGACGGCTATGGCATGTTTCAAGACCGCAGCGGACACGTGGTGAAGCGCTTCACCGTGGTCATGAACTGCAGCTGGCAGGGCAACACCGGCGTGCTCGACGAAGCGTTCACGTATTCGGACGGCACCACCGAGCGCCGTATTTGGACCCTGATTCGGGGCGAAAACGGCAGCTACACCGGCACCGCCGGCGATGTGGTGGGTGTGGCCAAGGGTCAAACCTCTGGCAATGCGTTTCACTGGAACTACACCCTCAACCTGCCTGTGGACGGCAAAACGTGGGAAGTTCAACTCGACGACTGGATGTACTTGATCGACGAGCGCACCATGCTGAACCGCGCCACCATGAGCAAGTTTGGCGTGCGCGTGGGCGACCTCACCCTGTCCTTCACCAAACGTTGAAAGCCACCCCGCGATGAGCCTGAACCCCAAAATACCCAGCTGGTCTGGCCGCCGCGTCTGGCTGCTGGGTGCCTCCAGCGGCATTGGCCGGGCCACGGCGTCGGCCTTGCATGCCCAAGGCGCTCGCGTGATCGTGTCCGCGCGCAGTGCGCCTGCGCTCACCTCCTTTGTAGAAAGCCACCCGGGAAGCCACGCGCTCGCACTCGATGTCACCCAAGCCGACGCGCTTCAAACAGCCACCGACGAGTTGCTGGCCAGTGGTCCGCTGGATTTGGTGTTTTATTGCGCCGGCACCTACCAAGACCTGCGCGCCACCGATTTCGATCTGAAAGTGATGCTGAAGCACCTGGAGGTCAACTACACCGGCGCTTTGCGTGTGCTCGACGCCGTGCTGCCCGCTTTGCTCACCCAAGCCCAGCGCGGTGCACCGGCCCACTTCAGCGTGATCAGCAGCGTCGCTGGGTTTGGCGGTTTGCCCAAAAGTCTGGCCTACGGCCCCACCAAAGCGGCGCTCATCAACCTGGCCGAAACCTTGTACCTCGACCTGCACGACTTAGGCGTGGGCATCAGCCTCGTGAACCCGGGTTTTGTGGCCACGCCGCTCACCGCCGGGAACGACTTCACCATGCCCGCCTTGATGTCGCCCGAAGACGCCGCCCAAGCCATTTTGCAGGGCTGGGCGCAGGGTGACTTTGAAGTTCACTTCCCCAAACGCTTCACGCGCGTGATGAAGCTGTTGAACTTGCTGCCCTACCGTGCCTACTTTCCGGCCGTGCGGCGCTTCACGGGGATGTGATCCATGACTGCTGTGTCTGACCTCCCCATGGAGCAAGCGGTCACCCGTTTGGTGGCGCTGTTTGAGCACCTCACGGTGGCGGATCTTCCCGAAATGGGCCGTTACTACGCGACCCATGCTCACTTTAAAGACCCGTTTAACGAGGTCCAAGGGCTAGACGCCATCCAAGGCATTTTTGGCCATATGTTTGAGGCGCTGCACGCGCCCCGCTTTGTGGTCACCAACCGGGTCGTGCAGGGCCCGCACTGCTTTTTGACTTGGGATTTTTTGTTTCGCTTCAAAAGCTTCCAACAAGACACCCTGCAAACCGTGCGCGGTGC
>JAGODZ010000080.1 GCA_017997975.1 Rhodoferax sp. | reverse complement strand
GGGCACAATCCGTCAACGATTAACAAGAGAAGAAGAAATGAAACTTCATTTACCTACTTTTCGCGGGGCATTTTTGCCCGGGCGGATCAGGGGCATGTTTAACCTGAATGATCCCAGATGGGGTCGTGACGATGATGCAGCAGCGGACAATTCCAAGCCTACAGCGCGTCCTGAGCCGACAGAGCTACCACCCAGTCCCCGCGGCAGCGAGGAGCGCAACAACAAACGTGGACCAAATCAAGGCCCGCCTGATTTAGACGAGCTCTGGCGCGATTTCAACCGCAAATTAGGCGGTCTGTTTGGCGGTGAGCGTCGAGGTGGGGCGGGTGGCAACGGTTCAGGCGGAGGCTTTCAACCCGATATGAAAAATGCAGGGGTTGGCGCGGGATTGATTGCGGGTGTGGCAGCCTTGATTTGGCTAGGCACTGGATTTTTTATTGTGCAAGAGGGTCAGCAGGCTGTCATTACTCAATTTGGCAAATACCACTCGTCTGTGGGTGCCGGCTTTAACTGGCGTTTGCCCTATCCGATTCAGCGTCATGAATTGATTTTTGTGACCCAAATTCGATCAGTCGATGTGGGACGCGATACCGTAATCAAGGCCACTGGCCTGAGAGAGTCGGCCATGCTGACTGCGGATGAGAATATCGTAGAGATCAAGTTTGCGGTCCAGTACCGACTCAATGATGCGCGCGCATTCTTGTTTGAAAGCAAAGATCCGACGTTGGCGGTTGTACAGGCGGCCGAAACCGCTGTGCGGGAAGTGGTCGGAAAAATGAGAATGGACAGCGCTTTGTCAGAAGAGCGTGACCAGATCGCACCCCGTGTCCGTGACCTGATGCAAACCATTCTTGACCGGTACAAAGTCGGTATTGAGGTGGTTGGCATTAATTTGCAACAGGGCGGTGTCCGTCCACCAGAGCAGGTTCAGGCGGCTTTTGATGATGTGCTGAAAGCGGGCCAAGAGCGTGAGCGGGCTAAAAATGAAGCACAGGCTTACGCGAATGATGTAGTGCCTCGTGCCATCGGTTCGGCCTCTCGACTGAAAGAGGAATCTGACGCCTACAAAGAGCGGGTCGTGGCTCAGGCCAAAGGTGATGCTCAGCGTTTCAGCTCAGTTTTGACCGAATACCAAAAAGCGCCTCAAGTTACACGAGATCGACTGTATGTCGATGCCATGCAGCAGGTGTACAGCAACGTGACCAAAGTCATGGTGGATTCCAAGTCGGGTTCTAATCTTCTGTACCTGCCTTTGGACAAAATCATGCAAATGAACGGGCCGAGCACTGATGCGACCACTGCAGCGGGTTCCGCTGCAGCCACCACCACGGCACCTACTGCGCCGATGGTTGATACCCGCAGTCGTGACGCTGCCGCTCGGTCCCGTGACCGCGATACCCGCTAGGAGTCAAGAATGAATAGGCTAGGTTTTATATTTTCGTCGCTGCTGTTCGCATTGGCGTTGGCAAGCTCAATGCTGTTTGTTGTGGATCAACGGCAGTTCGGTGTGGTTTATGCGTTGGGGCAAATCAAGGAAGTCATTCTTGAGCCTGGGCTGAACTTTAAGCTTCCACCTCCTTTTCAGAACGTTTCCTACATCGACAAGCGTTTGTTGACTTTGAATAGCACCGACAACGAGCCTATGTTGACGCTGGAAAAGCAGCGAGTCGTGATTGATTGGTATGTGCGTTGGAGAATCTCAGAGCCCACCGAGTACATTCGCAACGTCGGTACCAATGAGTCAGCAGGTGCCAGTCAGTTGAACCGTGTGGTGCGGAACTCCTTCCAAGAGCAGGTCAATAAGCGAACGGTTAAAGATTTATTGTCCTCCAAGCGTGAGGCACTGATGGCCGATGTCAAGCGGGAAGTCTTGTTGCAAGTGCGTGGCGCTAAGCCGTGGGGGGTTGACGTTGTGGACGTTCGGATCACCCGAGTGGACTACGTTGATGCCATTACCGAATCGGTCTATCGCCGTATGGAGGCGGAGCGAAAGCGTGTGGCCAACGAGTTGCGTTCAACCGGTGCTGCCGAGGGCGAAAAAATTCGCGCTGATGCTGACCGTCAACGTGAGGTCACCGTTGCGAACGCCTACCGTGAGGCCCAAAAGATCAAAGGTGAGGGTGACGCTGAGGCGTCGCGTGTTTACGCCGATGCATTTGGCCGCGACCCGCAATTTGCCAAGTTTTATCGCAGTCTTGATGCTTACCGATCCAGTTTTAGCAAAAAGGGGGACGTGGTGGTGATTGACCCCGCTTCCTCTGAATTCTTCAATGTGATGCGTGGCAATACCGCGCCACCCGCTGTCAAGAAGTAGCTTTGCTGGCTTGACGGTGAGCACCGATGTTCTTTGGTTGGCATTGGCCCTTGTTCTTGTGATCGAGGGCCTTTTTCCTTTTCTATCGCCTGCAAAGTGGCGCCAGACCTTTCTTCAATTGCTTCAATTGAATGACGGACAGCTTCGGTTTGTTGGCATCTGCAGCATGACCATTGGCTCGATTCTCATTTGGTTTTTGGCTTAAAGGATTACGGGCGTTAAGCCCGGTAAAATCTTCCTTTTAACAGCACCCTCAAATAACATGTCTGCTTGGGTCCTCCCGGATCACATTGCCGATGTCTTGCCGTCTGAAGCGCGGCACATCGAAGAATTGCGTCGTGACCTGTTGGACATGGCGCGTTGCTATGGTTACGAGTTGGTCATGCCGCCGTTAATGGAACACCTTGAATCGCTGCTCACGGGTGCTGGTAAAGCACTGGATTTGCAAACCTTCAAACTGGTTGACCAACTCTCTGGCCGCATGCTTGGGTTGCGTGCCGACAGCACACCCCAAGTGGCTCGTATTGATGCCCATCTTTTGAATCGGTCGGGTGTAACGCGCCTTTGCTACTGCGGCCCCGTGCTTCACACCCGTCCTGGTGCGCCCCATGCCACGCGTGAACCTTTGCAATTTGGTGCCGAGATCTATGGTCACGCAGGCTTAGAGGCCGATTTGGAGATTTTGCTGCTCGCCTTGGACAGCTTGAGGGTGGCTAAAGCGCCGCCTTTGAGTGTCGACATGGCCGATGCTCGAATTGTCAGGGCGTTGCTTAGCAGCACGTCCGTCAGCGCTGAAAGGTTGGCCCTGATTCATGCCGCGTTGGCGGCTAAGGACAGCAGCGAGCTGTCAGTTTTAACGCGTGATTTTTCTTCAGAAGCGCGCCATGGTTTGCTGGCATTGCCTCATCTTTATGGAGACATCAGTGTTCTCACTGAGGCTCGCAAAACGCTCCCAGCGCTTGCGTCCATTCAAGAGGCTTTGTCTAGCTTGTCTTGGTTAGCGACTCAACTGGAGGGTGCCCAAGTCAGTTTTGATTTGGCGGATTTAAGAGGCTACGCTTACTACACGGGCACACGGTTTTCGATTTACGCTCCAGGTGCCAGCGATGCCTTGGCGCGCGGTGGACGGTATGACGAAGTGGGTGCCGTGTTTGGCAGAAGTCGGCCCGCAGCCGGCTTTAGTCTGGATGTGAAAGCGCTGGTCAGTGTTTTGGCACGGCGACCTTTGCATGCAGCCATCCGTGCACCGTGGAGTGACAGTTCTGAACTGCGGGCTGTGATTTCAAATCTCAGGGCGAGTGGACAAATCGTTGTCTGCGCGTTGCCCGGACATGGCAGTGAAGTTGATGAGTTCCATTGTGATCGCGAGCTGGTTCAGGTCGCGAAACAATGGGTCGTGCAAGCTATTTCAGATTAATGGAACGAACGAAAAATGATCGCAATTAAAGGACGTAATGTCGTTGTCGTAGGAACCCAATGGGGAGATGAAGGCAAAGGCAAGCTAGTCGATTGGTTGACCGAGAGCGCGCAGGGCGTGGTTCGTTTTCAAGGGGGGCACAACGCAGGGCACACCTTGGTGATTAACGGGGTGAAAACCGCTTTGCACTTGATTCCCAGCGGCATCATGCGGCCCGGTGTCAAGTGTTACATCGGCAACGGCGTGGTCTTGTCTGCCTCCAAACTCTTCGAGGAAATTGAAGGTTTAGAAAAAGTAGGTGTGGAGTTGCGGTCGCGGCTGCGAATCAGCGAGGCATGCCCATTGATTTTGCCGTTTCACGCGGTGCTGGATGTGGCCCGTGAAGCCGCGCGTGAAAAGGGTGGCAACGCCAAAATTGGAACGACGGGTCGCGGCATTGGGCCTGCGTATGAAGACAAAATTGCACGGCGTGCACTGCGCGTCCAAGACTTGAAATTCCCTGAACGTTTTGCAGCCAAACTCCAAGAGTTGTTGTCGCTTCACAACCATGTGTTGACCACCTACCTGGGCTCGGAAGCGTTCGATTTCGGGCCCGGACTGGCACCGTACATGGCGAATGGCCAAGTGTTGTTTCAGCCGGTGTATGACGAAGCGATGCGCCAAGCCGAATTGCTCAAACCCATGATGGCGGATGTGTCCCGCGAACTCAACGAAGCGCACCTCAAAGGCGAAAACCTTTTGTTTGAAGGCGCACAGGGCACCTTGCTTGATGTCGATCACGGCACCTATCCCTTTGTGACTTCTAGCAATTGTGTGGCGGGTAACGCGTCCGCAGGCGCGGGGGTGGGGCCTGGCTTGTTGCACTATATTTTGGGTATCACCAAAGCCTATTGCACCCGTGTTGGCGGGGGGCCGTTTCCAACCGAGTTGGATTGGGAAGTGGCAGGCACACCTGGTTACCACATGAGCACCATTGGCGCTGAAAAAGGCGTGACGACGGGGCGCAGCCGGCGCTGTGGCTGGTTTGATGCGGCACTGCTGAAGCGCTCTGCCCAAGTGAATGGACTGAGTGGCCTGTGCATTACCAAATTGGATGTGCTGGATGGCCTCAGTGAACTAAAACTGTGTATTGGTTACGAGTTGGATGGCGAAACCATTGACATTTTGCCCATGGGTGCCGACGACATTGAGCGTTGCAAGCCCATCTACGAAACCATTGCGGGCTGGACGGACAGCACCGTGGGCGTCACGCAATACGAGAACCTTCCGATCAATGCCAAGCTTTATCTGCAGCGTATTGAGCAAGTCACCGGCGTTCCCGTGCACGTGATCTCCACCAGCCCCGATCGTGATCACACCATCATGGTGCGCCATCCTTACTTGACTGACTGAGTAGAATTTTTAAGTAAAAAATGGCTCTAACCCCCGTGATATATGCGCATCACGCTATTAATTCAGGAGCAAACTGATGCTAACAGAAGACGGTAAACATTTGTACGTCAGCTACGACGAGTACCACAACCTGATCGAAAAATTAGCGATCAAAGTTCACCAATCAGGTTGGGCGTTCGACACCATTTTGTGCCTCGCTCGGGGTGGCCTGCGCCCCGGTGACATTCTGTCTCGCGTGTTTGACAAGCCCTTGGCCATCATGTCCACCAGCTCGTACCGGTCTGACGCCGGTACGGTTCAGGGGAATCTGGACATTGCTCGTTTTATCACCACCCCCAAAGGTGAAATTGCCGGTCGGGTTTTGTTGGTGGACGATTTGGCTGATTCTGGTCACACGCTCAATGCGGTGATTGGCCAGCTCAAAAGTAACTATTCCCCTATCACAGAGCTTCGCAGCGCGGTGATTTGGACCAAGGCTTTATCCACCTTCACGCCAGATTATTCGGTTGAATTTTTGCCAACCAACCCTTGGATTCACCAGCCCTTTGAAGGGTATGACGCCTTGCGACCCGAGCAATTGATTCAAAAGTGGAGCGTCTGAACTCGGACTCACGCCATGACTGACATCACAACGGCCCTGATTCACCATCCCTACACGCCTCCTACCGGCTTCGCGGCACCGCAGCCTGGCATTTTCAAGGCGTCCACGGTGGTGTTTGCTAATGTGGCGGCGATGCGTCACGCTGAGTGGAAAGACAAAACCGCTTACACCTATGGTCTGCACGGCACGCCGACCACTTACATGCTGGAAGAGCGCCTGTGCACGCTGGAGGGGGGCTTGCAATGCCTGCTGCTGCCCAGCGGATTGGCGGCCATTGCCAATGTGGCTTTGTCCTTATTGCAAAGTGGTGACGAGGTGTTGCTTCCTGATAACTCTTATGGACCGAACAAGACTTTGGTCGAGGGCGAGTTATTGACTTGGGGCATCAGCCACCAGTACTACGACCCGCTGGACCCTGAGGATCTGGCCCGCAAAATCAGTGACAAGACCCGATTGGTTTGGCTTGAGGCCGCCGGCTCCGTCACGCTTGAGTTTCCTGATCTGCCCGCCTTGGTTCAAATGTGTCGCTCGCGGGGGGTACTGACCGCGCTGGACAACACCTGGGGGGCCGGGCTGGCGTTTGCCCCCTTTGATCTGACACCCGGGACCACACCGACCTTGGGTGTCGATATTTCCGCTCATGCCTTGACCAAGTACCCCAGCGGCGGGGGCGATGTGCTGATGGGCAGCGTGATCACACGCGATGCGGCGCTGCACATGAGACTTAAGCTCACCCATATGCGATTGGGTTTTGGCGTGGGCGCCAACGATGCGGAAGCCGTGATACGGGGACTTCCGAGCGTGGCCTTACGTTATCGCGCGCATGACGAAAGCACCCGTTGGTTGGCAACCTGGGCCGAAACGCGACCTGAATTTGTGCAGGTACTGCATCCGGCACTGGCCTCTTCGCCGGGTCATGCGCAGTGGCTGGCGTTGTGTGGAGGCGAACTGGGAGCCGCTGCAGGTCTTTTCTCAGTGGTCATTGACGAACGCTTCAGCCCGTCTCAAGTGGATGCATTTTGTGATGCGCTCCAACTGTTCAAGCTGGGCTACAGCTGGGCGGGGCCCGTCAGCTTGGTCGTTCCTTATGATTTGCACACCATGCGATCGAACTGGCCCGCCCACATCAGGCGCGGGACTGTGGTTCGTTTTTCCATTGGTCTGGAATCCATGCACGACTTGCAAGCCGATCTCATCCAAGCACTGACCAAAGCGTTAACCAAGACTTTGGTTTAGTTCAGTGTTTACCTGAGTGGTGGAGACGGAGAATCCCCGATATGCTCGTGGAATGACGATTCCATCCTCCCCTCTCACCCCCTACGTCCCGCCACCTTCTGAAGCCCCTCTCAAAGAAATTGTTGAACTGCGGCTGAGGGATCCTTTTCTGTGGTTACAGCGCGGTGCATCCGACCTCATGGCTGAGAAAGGGATTGCTCTTTTTTATGGTCTTTGTTTCTGGTCCATGGCGGTGGTGTTGGGGCTGGTTTTTAGAAGCAAGCCCGAATACGCCATGTCGATTGCTTCGGGTTGTTTGCTCATTGGCCCGTTCTTGGCCATGGGGCTCTATGAGGTGAGCCGCCGGCGTGAACTCAACCTCAAATCTGAACTGGGTGCCTCGCTGACCTGCTGGGATGATCACGTGAAGAGCATGGGCATGCTGGTTTTGGTGTTGATTGTGCTTGAGTTGCTCTGGGGGCGGGCCTCGTTGGTCGTATTCGCCGTTTTTTTTAACACAGGCATGCCCTCCACGACCGGTGTCATGCGCGCCATTTTCAACCCTGAGAATTGGGAGTTCTTGCTTGTTTACTTGGCCGTGGGCGGTGCGTTTGCGGGGCTGGTGTTCTCGGTTTCCGTGGTGTCTATCCCGATGATTTTGGACCGTGACACCGATGCTATTTCGGCGGCTATCACCAGTTTGCAAGTGGTCTTTGGCAATTTGGGCGTGATGGTTTTGTGGGGACTTTTGTTAACGGCGCTGGTGGTGCTTGCGCTGCTACCCTGGGGTGCGGGCCTGATTGTGGTGGGCCCTCTTTTGGGTCATGCCAGTTGGCATGCGTACCGAGGGTCGGTGCGATGGCTTGATGATGCCCCTGCAAAGGTGCCAACAACGGCTTGAAACAGCAATATCCCACCGCGTTGAGCTTGAGCACGTGCTGGGAATGTTAAAGTCAGCGCCATTAACTTGAAAGCACACATTGGCAACACCAAATTACGGATACGAAAAGCGCCAAAAAGAACTGGCTAAGAAAAAGAAGAAAGAAGACAAGCTCAAGCAAAAAGCCGAGCGTAAAGTGGGAGACCCTTTGGGGGACGACAGCACCGAAGACAACGATGGCACCGAGCCAAATGAACCCGGTGCCGACGGCTCCACCCCCCAGCCCTAAGACACTTCCCCGGTGGCCCTGACCGCAACGGTTGGGGCGTGTGGGGTCATTTGACTGGCGAGTTCATCCATCGCTCGCTCTGAATGGTCCGCAGGCGAGATGATTTTTGCCAGTTCGTACTGCTTGAAGTTGCGGCGCATCGACTGTAAGTACACCGGGTCGTAGTGCAGCGTCAGCAACTCTTGAACCACCACATCAATGTGACCAGCTCGTACCTGATCCAGCCAGCCCTCGACCACGACCTTGCCGCGAAATTCAGACAGCACCTGCAGGCGACCGCAAAAGTCTTCGGTGTTTTGTACAAAAAAATCATAGTCTTCCATCAACAGCGCCACCCGCTCTGCATCAGGCAACACCAAGTTCAGACACGGGCTTGAACGCATGGCGTCGATCAGCGAAGCGGGCACGGCGACGTTGCCAACCTTTTTACTTTCACTCTCCACGTACACGGGGCGCGTCGGATCAAACTGTCGCAGCGCATCCCACACCAAGGTGTCAAAACGCTTTTGCGTGGGTTGGGGAATGCCGGGCAAGGCTCCCAAGACCGAGCTGCGGTGATTGGCCAGCGCCTCCAAGTCCAGCACTTGCTCGCCTTGGCGGGCCAGCGCCTGCAGCAGCCGTGTCTTGCCTGAACCGGTGGTGCCGCAAATCACGCGCCAATTCAAAGCACTGACCTGTCGGGGAATGTCCAACACCAGCGCCGCCCTGAACGCTTTGTAGCCGCCTTCCACCAGCGTCACCCGAAAGCCAATTTCGGACAAGATGAGAGAGAGCGAGCCACTGCGTTTACCGCCGCGCCAGCAGTAGGCCAAAGGCTTCCAGTCTTTAGGTTTGTCAATCACTTCCCGGTCGATGTGCGCCGCAATATTGCGCGCGGCGTGGGCGGCACCGCGCTTTTTGGCTTCAAACGCATTCACCTGTTTGTACAGGGTGCCGATGTCACGGCGCTGGGCATTGTTCAGCGTGGGCCAATTGACCGCACCGGGCAAATGATCTTCGTCAAACTCACCCTCGCTGCGGGCATCAATGACGGTGTCAAATTCATGAAGCCGTTGCAACAATTCTGCGGCGGGCACGGGGCTTAAGCTCATTTCAGTAGTTTCTTCAGTTCAGGCCACACATTGGCCAGCATGATCGGATGGGCTGCTTCTTTGGGGTGGATTCGGTCGGCTTGAAACAGCGCGGTACTGTCCGCGGTGTCGGCAATGCCTTTCAACAAGAAAGGCACCACGCCCGCTTGGGTGGCCTTGCCCACCTCTAGAAACAGATTCTCGAATTGGGCGGCATAGGCGCTGCCATAGTTGGGGGGCACCTGCATGCCGACCAGCAGCACCTTCGCGCCAGCGCTTTGAGCTGCTTGGGTCATCACATTCAGGTTGTCTCGCGTGAGTTTTAAGGGCAGGCCGCGCAAGGCATCGTTGCCACCCAATTCGATCACCACGTGGCTAGGGCGGTGTTTCTTCAACAACCCGCTTAAGCGAGAGCGCCCGCCCGCCGTGGTGTCACCACTGATGCTGGCATTGACCACGGTGAAGCCGGGCTGCTCGGACTGGAGCTTCTTTTCCAGCAGTGCCACCCAACCGGTGCCGCGTTTCAGCCCATACTCAGCACTCAGGGAGTCCCCCACCACCAAGATGACTTTACTGGGTGATGTGATTTGGGGGGGCGCCGCCCATGCGCAATTCCCCGCCACAGCAACGAGTACCGGGAGCGCGATAAAGTGGCGGCGGTTCAAAAGATGTCGATACAAAGAAAGCCTCATGTCTGATTCAATAATTGCGGTAGAGCACGTTTTTAAGTCGGTTACCGATTCGACCGGAACGCTGGACATTTTGCGCGATATCGATTTTGTGTTGCCCGCCCGTGAAACCGTGGCCATTGTGGGCGCGTCCGGATCGGGCAAGAGCACTTTGCTGTCTATTATTGCCGGGCTCGATACCCCTACCCGGGGCACGGTGCGTTTGGCCGGACAAGATCTGTTCGCCATCGATGAAGATGCCCGCGCTGCTTTGCGCGCAGAAAAGGTGGGCTTTGTGTTTCAGAGCTTTCAACTCATGGGCAACCTCACCGCCCTTGAAAACGTCATGCTGCCTTTGGAGTTGGCGGGTCGGCGTGATGCCCGCGTGGCAGCCACCGAAATGCTGGCGAGGGTAGGGCTGTCCGAGCGGCTCGGGCATTACCCCAAAGTGCTGAGTGGGGGCGAGCAGCAACGGGTGGCCTTGGCGCGCGCCTTTGTGGTCAAGCCGGCATTGTTGCTGGCAGACGAGCCCACCGGTAGCTTGGACTTTGCGACGGGGGAAAAAATCATGACCTTGATGTTTGATTTGAACCGTGAGCTCGGCACCACCTTGGTGTTGGTGACCCATGATCGCGCCATTGCCACCCAATGTTCGCGCTGCATCACGATCGAGGCAGGGCGAGTGCAAGACACCGCGACGAGTTTGTAACGAAATAGGCAGCTTGCCCTACTGCTGCCTGCGCAGAGCGCTTCTTTATTGATAGCATTTGGCAAACCGCGATAATTGGGGCATGTCTTCATCCAAAGTTTTATTCGGCTTTCATGCCGTGGGTGTGCGCTTAAAAACGGCGCCCCAATCAGTCATTGAAATTTACTTCGATCCCAGCCGCCGGGACGCCCGCATGCGCCAGTTTCTGGACAAAGCCAACGAGGCGGGCACCCGCTTGATTGAGTCGGATGGCACGCGTCTGGCCAAACTGTGTGGCGGCCATGGGCACCAAGGCGTGGCGGCTCGGGTTCATGAGTTGGCCCCAATCACGTCACTGGATGAACTGCTGGAGCAGCTCGAAGCGTCCCAAGCTGAAAAACCGGAGGCCGAACGGGTGGCTCCCTTGATTTTGGTGCTGGACGGTGTGACCGATCCTCACAACCTAGGTGCTTGTCTGCGCGTGGCCGATGGTGCGGGTGTGCACGCCGTGATTGCACCCAAAGACCACGCCGCAGGGATCAATGCCACCGTGGCCAAGGTTGCCAGCGGGGCGGCGGAAACCGTGCCTTACTTCATGGTGACCAACCTAGCGCGCACCCTGAATGAGCTCAAAGAGCGCAACATTTGGATCATTGGCACCAGCGATGTGGCACCTAAAACCTTGTACCAAACCGATTTAAGAGGCCCCGTCGCTTTGGTGCTCGGTGCTGAGGGCGATGGCATTCGTCAACTCACCGCCAAAACCTGCGACGAGTTGATCAGCATCCCCATGCGGGGCGCAGTGGAGAGCCTGAACGTGTCCGTGGCCAGCGGCGTCTGTCTTTACGAGGCCGTGCGTCAACGCAGCTGACCTAGTGATTCACCGCTTCCCTCACGATGGACAAGCTCAACACAGACGTGGGCACGAATCGTCTTAAAGCCAGCCCATCCAGCCCAGCAGGCCACCCGCACCAAGCAGCCACAGCAGATGCAAGCGGGTACGCCACACCACCAAAGCGCTGACTGCGGTCACCGTCCACAAGCGCCAGTGTTCCAGCCCCATGCCCTGGCTGCTGGCCAGAATCAAACCGGTGGCGATCAGCAAGGCAATCACGATCGGGGCCATGCCCTGCTTGAATGCGCGCACCCCACGCCACTCCTTGTTTCGGTGTGCCCAACGGGCTGCTGCAAACGTCAGGGTGGTGCTGGGCAGCAGTATTCCCGTCATCGCGATCAGCATGCCCAGCACGGCATAAGCCCAAGCGCTGGGGCCTGCACTCAAACCGCCGCCCGCATTCACCCCCACGTTCCAACCCAGCAGGGCGATAAAAAGCACGTTGGGGCCCGGTGCCGTCTGGGCTAAGGCGATGGAGGAGGTGAATTGACTGTCGGTTAGCCAATGTTGCTCATCCACCAAGTAGCGGTGCATGTCAGGCGCGGTGGTGATGGCACCGCCCACGGCCAGTAAGGAGAGGGATAAGAAGTGGGTGAGCAGCGCGACCCAGTCGGCAGGTGACAGGCTCATTCAGCGC
>JAGODZ010000079.1 GCA_017997975.1 Rhodoferax sp. | reverse complement strand
TACCACTGGACCGTTGGTGCCACGGGCACCTTCATGGATATGGGCGGCGCGGCCGTTGCCTGGCGCCTGGTTCAGCTCGGCAAGCGGGCTGTCGATCACCAGGGCGTAGCACAAGGTGTTGGTGGAACCGTCAATGCCAAACACGGTGGCGTGCCCGCGCGCATTGGCGTCGCCGGCCATCATGCCTTTTTTGCTCGCATCGGCGCTGACCTCTTCCACGCCAACCAAGTTGGCCTCCAAGACCGGGTTCAAGTGACCGGCGTGTGCAGGGGCCCAAACGGCAAGACTCAGCAAGCCGGAACCCGCGATGGCCAGAAGGTGTTTTTTGAATGTCATAGTCAAATCTCCAATTAATTGATTGATGTCAGCGCCTGATGCCAAATCGACAGGGGCACCCTTTGAATACGCAGCAGGCATTCAACTGGATTCACATTTCAAACAATGAACCCAATGCCGGTGTGATTAAAGAGCGCCTGCACAGGGCGCTATGCCCAACCCGCCGCGCGCTGTCATGGGGCCAGCGCTCAATCCAAAACGAAGTTCTTGTCTGGCAGGGGGGCGGGCGGCGGCACCTCACCGAGTAATTCGCGCAAGCTGGCGTCGATGCCGGCCACCATGGCGTTCAGGGCGAGGTCATTGCCGAGCAGGCCGAAGGGTTCTTCGATTTCGTCGCTCAAGGCCTCCAGCGCGAAGAAGGTGTAAGACACAAAGCAGACCACCAGCGGGGTCATCACGCCAATGGTGTCCACCAAGCCAAAGGGCAGCAGCGTGCAATAGGTGTAGGCGCTGCGGTGCAAGATGACCGAGTAGGTGAAGGGCAGGGGGGTGTTGGCAATGCGCTCGCAACTGCCTTGGGCCATGGACAGCTTGTCCAGCGAATCTTCCATTTTGAGTGCCAGCATGGGGTCCAGCTGCCCTGCTTCGCGGCGCGCTTGCAGCCAGTGTCCTAACCAAACCAGTACCAGCGTGGGGGCGGAGCGGGCGTTGGCCATTTGCAGCCGCAAGGCTTCGGGCAACAAGACCTCCGTTTGGTCGGTGCTGGGCAGGCCGCGCAACTGATTGCGCAGGGAGGCGGCAAAACCGACCAGTCCCAGCACAAAGGGGCGCACGTTCTGGGCCGGGGTGATTAGCGTTAGCGATTGGCGTGTGAGGTTGCGCGTTTCGACCAAAATTGCCCCCCATTGCTTGCGGGCCTCCCAGTAGCGGTCGTAACTGGTGTTGATGCGAAAACCCAAAAAAATGGCCAGCGCCACGCCCATGAGCGAAAACGGGCTGGAATTGAGGGTGACCTTCCAAGCAAACAACTGGCCGTGCACCACCACCACCGCACAGCTCATCGCGAAGATAAACAGCTGCTGACCATAAATGCGGTGAACCAGTGAGCCCCGGCGAACAAACAAAAGATGAAACCAGTGGGGGCGAGGGCGAACAATCACGGAGGGGGGTGGCGCAAGGCCGAACAAGACAGGGCCTTGATTTTCTCACCTCAACAGAAAATGAAGATTCTGTTCATGAAATAGGGCGCTAGCCCACGTCAAGCAAGCGCAAGTAGTTATGAAATTTATAGTGATTTATCCACGCGTTGGCCGTCGCCATGAATCACCCCTAAGCCATCTTCCTTGCGGAACGCCGCCAGTGGTGTGTCGGGCAGCAGGTCCAGCACCGCTTCTGATGGGCGGCACAAGCGGGCCCCTTTGGGGGTCACGACGATCGGGCGGTTGATGAGAATGGGGTGGGCCAGCATGGCGTCAATCAACGCGTCGTCGCTCCATTGGGCGTGGTCCAAATTCAGTTCGGTGTAAATCGCTTCCTTGGCGCGCATGGCCTCGCGCACCGGCGTACCCAGGGCAGCCAGCAACGCCACCAGTTCAGCGCGGGTGGGTGGCTGCTGCAGGTAGGGCACGATGCGCGGCTCCAACCCGGCGTGGCGAATCAGCGCCAAGGTGTTGCGGGAGGTGCCGCATTGGGGGTTGTGGTAAATCGTGATGTCGGTGGCGTTCGTGATGTTCGTCATGGCAAGGGTTTTTACTTCAGGCTGAGTGAGAGGGGAACCAGTGGTGGGTGCGGTTGACTAGGGCCACCCAGACGGTGAGGTAGCGTTCAAATAGTCCCATGCTCGTCTTTCCGTGGGGTGTGAATGGGGGTGCAAATCTCGGGGCACTGCTCGGGTTGTCCGGCGCAGCACTCCTCTGTCAAATAGGTAATCAATGTTTGCATCAGCGTCAGGTTGGCGCGGTAGCGTTGAAAACGACCCTCTTGCACCACGGACACCAGTTGCGCATGGGTCAAGGCCTTGAGGTGAAAAGACAAGTTGGTGGGCGGCACATTCAGCGTGCTGGCAATTTCTCCTGCCACCAGACCGTCGGGCCCGGTTTTGACCAGCAGGCGATAAATGTCCAAGCGCACCGCCGAGGCGAGGGATTCAAAGACGGAAGTGGCAGATAAAGTGTCCATACTTCAATCATACAACTTTCGTTGAAATATTGATGCGTAAAGAGATTGCTTGGCTGTGCGTTTCGACTCGCTTTGCGGCATTCCTACAATGACCCTCCACTTTGCACCGAAACGAGGGCCGATCCATCACACCCGCTGCCACCCCGCCATCCGCCGTGCTGCGCGTTGATGGTCTGAGTTTTTCCTACCCCGGACGCCCGCTGTGGACCGATCTCGATCTGCGCATCCCCGCCGGTGTGACCTTGGTCTGTGGCGGTGATGGTTGTGGCAAAAGCACCTTGCTGCGGCTGCTGGCAGGTGAGTTGCGTGCGCAGGCCGGGCGCTTCACGCTGAACGATGCGCCGGTGGACCCACTGCAGGCGAGCTACCGGCAGCAGGTGTTCTGGGCCGATATTCGCTCCGAGGCGTTTGAACAGATCACGCCCTTGGCCTATTTTGCGGCCCTGCGCCCGCGCTACCCCCACTGGGATGATGCCGCTGTGGCGCTCATGGCCGAGGGGCTGTCGCTCACCCCTCACCTGAATAAACCCATCTACATGCTGTCCACCGGCTCCAAGCGCAAAGTCTGGCTCACGGCCGCGTTGGTCGCAGGCGCTGCGCTGACGTTCATCGACGAACCCTTTGCCGCCTTGGACAAGCCTTCCATTCAATTTTTGTGCACTCGCTTGTGCGAAGCAGCCCACTGCGCCACCCACGCCTGGGTGGTGGCAGACTACGCAGCGCCGGGTGGTGTGCCGCTGGCGGCGCACATTGATTTACAAGATGGAGGGGTGGGTGCACTTGGTTCCCGTGAAGCTTTGCGTTAAATTATTGTTCCACGTGCGCCAACGAACAGAGCAATGGTATCTTTTGGCGCACCATCCAGTCAGGGCAAGAAAAACTTCAACCCTCTCTTCATTCTCAAGGAGCTCTCGCATGAAATTTCCCTCCCATCTGAAATCAGTGTCTGCCCTTGCCGCCATCCTCGCGCTGGGTGCCTGCGCCGACATGAACACCAACCGAGCTCCGGCCACTTACCCGCAGCCTACCCAGTCCAACAACGTCTACTCAGGATACGGTGTGGTGCAAGCCATTGATCTGGTCGGCCAAAGCAACTCAGGCGTCCCTGCCGGTGCCATTTTGGGGGCGGTCATTGGTGGCGTGTTGGGCAACCAAGTGGGCGGTGGCAGCGGTAAAACCGCCGCCACCGTCATCGGTGCGGCGGGCGGTGCCTATGCAGGCAATGAAATTGAGAAAAGAAACCAGCAGCAAACGCAGGGCTACAAGTTCACGATTCGCATGACCGATGGGTCTTACCAAACCCTCACCCAAGCGAGCCACGCGGATATTCGGGTCGGCGACCGGGTGCGCATTGACAACGGCGTTGCACGTCGCTATTGATTAAAAAGGGCGTTCAGCCGGACGCTATGCTGGGCGCACCGTGATCATGTTGGTCTTTGTGCGACCCTTTTGGCACAAGCTAACGCGCCGGCCAAGCAGTTGAACTTGCCACGCATTTGGTGAGCCACCGGCTCATAGAAAGGGGGGCGTCGCAGCGCTGAGGCCATTTCACCCCGCCTGCGATGGCGCTTAAAAAAGTGCACCCTGCCGTGTAAGACATTCCAGTGGCAGTCGACTCACCCACTATGACTACATCACTCAAATCTCCCATTCTGCGCGTGACCGCGTTGGCTGCTGGCGTGCTGGCGCTGACGCTGGGCACGGTGTCATTGTTCTCCAACGCCGCTGATCAAAAAGCACCCGTTACCAAACCTGCAGTTTCAGGTGCGCCCACAGCCAAAGCCATTTTTGCGGGTGGCTGTTTCTGGTGTGTGGAGTCGGACTTTGACAAGATTGCGGGGGTGTTGTCCACCACCTCGGGCTACACCGGCGGCAAAACGGCCAACCCCACCTACGAAGAAGTCTCCAGCCACACCACAGGCCACACGGAGGCGGTTGAAGTGGTGTACGACCCGGCCAAGGTCAGTTACGAGCGCTTGGTGTCTTATTTTTGGCACACCATTGACCCCACGGTCAAAGACCGCCAGTTTTGCGACGTGGGCACGCCCTACCGTACTGCCATCTTTGCAGTGGATGATGCGCAAATGAAAACGGCGCTGGCCTCGCGCGCCACCCTTGAAAAGAGCAAACCATTCGCCGCGCCCATCGTGACGCCGGTGGAGAAAGCCAGCGAGTTCTACCCCGCTGAGAGCTACCACCAAGACTACTACCTCAAGAACCCCGTGCGCTACAAGTACTACCGCACCAGCTGCGGTCGTGAAGCCCGCTTGCAGCAATTGTGGGGTGATCAGGCCGGTAAATAAAGGCAATCAATAAGGCCGGTAGAGCGCCAAGGGTGATGCGCCCTTGGCGCTAATCCAGCGCAAAGTGGTGTTTGAAAGCCGTGCAGAACTGCGGCGTGCCGCTGATGGAGAGGGTGGCGATGTACCGCTGGGGCCCTTGGGTGAGGGTGTCTGGCCGCGCTTGCAGGTCGTAGTCCCACTCGCCTCCCGCCTCCAACGGGCCCTGTTGTTGCGGAAAATTGGCGTTCGCCCATTTCAACACTTGGTCTATTTCAGCTTGAAGCGCTGGGCGTTGCGCCAGCAGTACCGAGGCCATGGCGTCAAAGTTGCCCCAACCAAGCTCGTCTTCGCTGGTGTCGAAGTCCAAGTAGCTAAGGGCCATGACCGAATCAGGCTTTGTCGGCCTTCTCGTTGTCGTCTGCTTCGTCTTCTTCTTCCTCATCGTCACCGTCTGCATCGGCTGCCGCTGCCGCTGCAGCCGCCGCCGCCTCTGCGGCCTTCATGTCGGCGGGCTTGAACGAGCGCACGCCGTCTTTGACCAGCAGTTCCAAGTAAAACGCTTCGCCGCCCGATTGGACCAGCGCGTCAATTTTTTCGGTGAGTTCGGCAAAGTGAATGGTGGCTGCGTGGTCAGCGTTGGCGCCAAATTTGCAGTCAAAGTCCCAAAAGTCCACGCCTTCAGGCAAGGGCACGCGACGCTGGCGCTTCACGTACTTGCGGATCTCGTGTTTGGTGGCTTCGAGCACGCGGTCTCGGTTTTTGCCTTCAATGTTGAGTTGGAATGTCTTGCGCATGGGAGCCCTTCAGTCGGTCATGAATCACATCTCTGAGGAGTGATCGGAAAGCGCTCGATTATGAGGCTTGGGGCCTGAGCGCTTAAACTGCCTCCTCTTTCAATCCACTAAAAAGCAGCCGTTCATGCCATTTTCTTCACTGGGTTTGTCACCCGCTCTGCTGCAGGCGGTCACTGCCAAAGCCTGGACAACGCCCACGCCTGTTCAAGCGCAAGCCATTCCGGCCGCCTTAGAAGGGCGTGACGTATTGGGCTCCGCCCAAACCGGCTCGGGAAAAACGGCTGCTTTTGCCCTGCCTGTGCTGCAAGCACTTGAAAATACACCCCTTGAGCGCCCGCGCCGGCCCCGCGCCTTGGTGCTGGTGCCCACCCGCGAACTGGCCGCTCAAGTGGCCGAGTCGATTGGCAGTTTGGCCGAAGGCCTGACACCGTCCCTCAAAGTCACCGTGGTGTTTGGCGGCGTGTCCATCAACCCGCAAATGATGGGCTTGCGCGGTGGTACCGACATTGTGGTCGCCACGCCAGGCCGTTTGATTGATCTGGTAGAGCACAACGCCTTGAACTTGGGTGCAGTGAGCCTGCTGGTGTTGGACGAAGCCGACCGTCTGCTGGACTTGGGCTTCTCTGAAGAGTTAAACCGCATCTTGACGCTGTTGCCCGCGCAACGCCAAAACCTGTTCTTCTCCGCCACCTTTCCCCCCGCGGTGACCGCCTTGGCTACGGCCTTGCTGCGCGACCCGGTGCGGGTGGATGTGCTGCCCGACCACCAAAACGAGCCCGACATTGAGCAGCGCGCCATCGCGGTGGATGTCAGCCGACGCACCCAGCTTTTGCGTCACTTGATTCAGCAAAATCAGTGGAGCCGGGTGCTGGTGTTTGTGGCCACCAAGTTTGCCGCCGAAATTGTGGCCGACAAGCTGCGCAAGGCCGATATTCATGCCGAGCCCTTTCACGGTGAGTTGAGCCAAGGCAAGCGCACCCAAGTGCTGGGTGACTTCAAAGCCTCACGCTTGAGCGTGGTGGTGGCCACCGATGTGGCCTCACGCGGCATCGACATTGCCCAACTGCCGGTGGTGGTGAACTTTGATTTGCCACGTTCAGCGGTGGATTACACCCACCGCGTGGGGCGCACGGGCCGCGCCGGGGAGCGCGGTTTGGCGGTGAGTTTTGTCAGCGCCAGCACCGAGGCGCATTTCCGCTTGATTGAAAAACGCCACGGCTTGGCGTTGGTGCTGGAGCAAGTGCCCGGGTTTGAGCCTGTGGAAACGTTGCCGCCGCTCGCTGTTGGCGCGGTCGTTGGCCCCAACAATGGCGGCGTCAAAGGTTTGCGCCCCAGCAAAAAAGACAAACTGCGCGCGGCTGCGGCCGCTGTGGTCCCCAAAGACTAGGCGAGAGCGGCAGTTGGCCGCCGGGTCAGCTATCCCTGTTGGAGCACAAAGCGGGTCAAGTGGGCCAGCCCTTGGTGGCCGGGGCCTTCATTCAATTGGTCTTCACCTTCCCACCCCAGCACTTCTTTTAAATCACTTTGCAACGCGGCCTGCAAGTCACCTCGCAGCAGGTCTAAGGTGTACAGCATGGCCGCCACCTTGGGCCCGCCACTGGGCTTGCCCAGCTGCAACGGATGAAACGCTTCCAAAATCAGCCGCCCACCAGGCCGCAAAGCGCGCACCAGCCGCTGGTGCACGGTAGCACGCAGCGCCTCTGGCAGGTGAACAAAGGTCAACACCACGGCGTCCACGCTGGCAGGCGTGGGCACCCAATCGGCCAAATCGGCGTGAATGGTCTCAATGCGCACCCCTTTTTGCTCGGCCAAGCGCTGTGCTTTGTCCAGGCCCACACGGGAACTGTCCATCGCCGTCACTTCAAACCCTTGCTGGGCCAACCAAACGCTGTTGCGCCCCTCGCCGTCGCCGGGCAATAACACGCGTGCGCCGGGTGGCAACTGGGTTGCCTGCTGACGCAGAAACTGATTGGCATCGGTGCCGTATTTGAATTCAGTCGTTGCAAACTGTTGGTCCCAAAAATTCATGTCGTGATCCATCCAAAAGCCCTTGCGAGCATCAATAAAGCCACCAATACGGTGAACCAAGCAAACGCCTGCTGCAGCCGCTTGCCGTCGATTCGGCTGGCCAGCAGCCGCCCCACCAGCAAGGCTGCCGCCGCACCGCCTGCAAAGGGGAGCGCAATTAACCAAGGCACGGCACCCTGTAGCGCTGCCGCAGACACACCGCTCACCGACACCAGCGCAATCACCGCCAGCGAGGTGACTTGAATGCTGCGCACGTCCAAGTCGGTGTAGCGCGTCAAAGCCGGCACGATGACAAACCCACCGCCCACACCCAGCAAGCCGCTGAGCAAGCCTGACAGCAAGCCCGTGCCACCGAGTGCGCGGGCGCAGGGCAGCGTCCACGCAATCCGGTGGTCGGCTTCGCTGACATGGCAGGGCACCCGCACCACTGCGCCTTTAACGACGGACTTTTTGCGCAACAAACGCCAAGCGGTGTACAGCAGCACCAAAGAAAATGCGCCCAGCAGCGGGCGGTTGGGCAAAAGTTGCGCCAGCCAAACCCCCAGTGGCGCCATCAGCATGCCCGCCACTCCAATCAAGGTGGCCGCCCGGTAGCGCACGATGCCTTCCTTCAGCCCCAGCGCCGCCCCCAAAGCCGCAGCCAGCCCCACGGCGACCAAGCCCACTGGCGCGGCTTGTTGCACTGGCAAGTGCAGGCCAAACACCAACAGCGGAATGGCCAGCACGCCGCCGCCCGCGCCCGTGAGCGCGAGCACCAAACCAATCAAGGCGCCCAAAAAAACAGCCAGTAGCGTCGGGTCCATCGCTTGCGAAGTTGCCGTGGTGTGGCTTAGCCGAACGAAGGAAAACTGGGTTTAACCACCGGTTTGCCAGCGGCTGCCCAGGCGTCATAACCCCCTGCAATGGAGGTCACATGCAAGTAACCCATGTCCTGCAAAGCGCAGGCGGCCAGGGCAGCGCGGCCACTGGTTTTGCAATACCGCACGATCTTGAGGTCGCGCGCGCTCACTTCAGGGGGGCTGCTGAACTTGAAATCCAACATGCCGCGCGAGGCGTGAATCGCGCCCGGCAAGTGGCCCGTTGCAAACTCGTCAGCTTCACGCACGGCAACCACAGTAGCGTCCTGAATAGCGCGATCAGCGTCAGCCAGGGTGACCTCATGAATGCGGGTTTTGGCAGCAGCGACCAAGTCAAGTGCGGTTTTCATGGGGGAGCTTCTGAAAGTGGGGGTAGGTTGAAAAATGAACAAAACAAAGCCCAAGCTTAAATCACCAAGGGATCAATACGCTGGGGCTTCACACCTGTTGATCATAGGGCCTGATATTTGAGTCAAGGCGATGCTCAATCAGGCTCAGCCTATTGCGTCGATCACCATAAAAAATTAACAATGAAATATCAAATCAATAGCGTGTTGCGCAGGTGCAGCAAGGGCTAGAGCCCTATTTGGCATACAACTAATGACCCCCATGCAATTTCGCATGAATACGCCGAATGGTGCGCCACACGCCCCATAACACCACGGGCACCAACGCGCCCGTGGCCATTTCTGGGTTCACCGGCACGCCCGCAGCTTTTAACGCCTTGCCCACGTACAGCAGCAAACTGATCACGTAATACGAAATCGCCGCAATCGACAACCCCTCCACGGTGGACTGCAGGCGCAGCTGCATGTCTTGGCCTCGCGTGAGCTTTTCCAGCAGTTGCTGGTTTTGCACCTCGGTGGCAATGTCCACCCGCGTGCGCAGCAGCGCACTGGTGCGCGCTATTCGCTCAGACAGCGAGTTGAGACGCTGGGCGGTGGCGGCCACCGTGGCCATGGCGGGGGACAGCCGCCGTTGCATGAACTCCCCCACCGTCTGAATGCCGGGAATCGGGCGCTCGCGCAACTCGATCAAGCGTTGCCCCACCAGCGTGTCATAGGCCCGCGTGGCGGCAAAACGGTAGCTGTGCTCGGCCGTGGCCCGCTCAACCCCTGCGGCCAGTGAGATCAGCGTGTCCAACAACTCTTGGTCCAGCGCCGATTTGTTTTCCAGCCGCGCCGTGATCAGCGCCAGCGAATCTTCAGACTCTGACAGCAACGCGCCTAAGTCTTTGGCCACCGGCAACCCACGCAAAGCCATCAGCCGGTAGGTTTCCAGCTCCAGCAACCTCTGGGCAATGCGGCCCGTACGGGGTTGGCTGGTGTGCGGTGGGGCGATAACCAGCAGGTGCTCAAAGCCATCTGATCGCAGCCGAAAATCAGTCACCGCCACCGAATGCCCCGTGCTTTTGCTGGGGCTGTTGCCCAACTGTGAGGCAATCAAGGTGCTGGGGCCAAACCAAGCCTGCGCATCGGCCATCAACGCGGGCAGGTCGGTGAGCTCACCATGCACCATCGCCAGCTGCACGGCAGCCACCGTGCGCCCGGGCAGCTGGCGCAACCAATCGGCACTGACGGGCAGTGTGTGAAGCAAATCAGGCTGCGTCGCCCCCAGCGTCACACCGACTGGTAATTCTTGAAGAATCGAGTAACGTGTGAACTCGGTGTGCCGCTCCCACTTCACACTAAACCCCTCCAAGCGCAGGCGCAAAAAGCTGCTTTGCAGGCTCTCCAGCGGCAAATCGGCCTGACCTGGCAGGCAGCGCAAGTACGCCCACTCCTGCTCGCGCGTCACCCCGGCATTGAGTACCGCCACATAAGTCACCAACGCCGGCAGTTGCACCCGTGCCGAGGGCCGCGCATGCACCTCGTTGTGCAGCGTGGCACGCAACGGGTCATCCGGCGGCAAAAAAGACAAGCCACTGGCTGTTGCCGAATTGAGCGGGGCATCAGAAGAGAAGAGGGCGTTCATGCCGGGTATTTTGCAGGGGATTGGACTGCAGGCACTGAACCGTCAGGCTTCGCGGCGCGAATACGACCTCAAGATCAACTGGCAATTCACCACCAAGGATGCTCGTATAAAACTCCAACGTCTTTATCCGACACTTTTCTCGTGATGCAACACTAGGCTTCGTGCAACGGATTGTTGCTGTCATCGAGTTGAGTTCGTTGTTCATCGAAATACGTTTTTTCTGTGTCGGTGCAGGCTTGTGAGTCCGTTGCCGGAAGGGGAGGGGGGCTGCGGCGGCCTGGCAGAGGCCTGATTTTTAATAATCCCAAAACCAGACACTGCCAACAAGCTCAGTTTCAATATTCAGAGAAATTACAGAACGAATGCTGCACTACCAATCTGTGGATATGAAAGGCGTCATAAATGTTGACATTTAGTAACAATCTAAAATGTTGCGTTGCAGCATTTCAAGTTGCCTAAATCGGCATTGACTCTATAATTTCGTTATGCTGCACTGCAACATGAGTGGACTTAAGTTGAGTTCGGCGCAAATATTTTATTGACCCAATTTTTACTGGAGAAATTTTCATGTTGACTGTCGAACAAATTATGGCTTCTCACAAAGCGAATATTGAAACTTTGCTCGGACTGACCTCAAAAGCTTTCGAAGGCGTTGAAAAGATTATTGAGTTGAATTTGACCGCATCGAAGGCCGCTCTGGCGGAAACTCGAGAGCACGCCAAAGCGATGCTCAGTGTCAAGGATGCACAGGAATTGATCGCTCTGCAGTCGGCGTTGATTCAGCCATTGGCAGAGAAATCTGCGGCGTACAGTCGGCATCTGTACGATATTGCTTCCGGTTCCAGTGCGGAGTTCAGCAAAGCCTTCGAGGGCCAAGCGTCCGAGGTTCAGCAAAAGTTTTTGGAATTTGTGGATAGCACGGCAAAAAATGCACCTGCCGGCTCAGAATCTGCAGTCGCTGTCATGAGGAGTGCTGTGATGGCAGCGAATAATGCTTTGGAGTCTGTACAAAAAGCAGTGAAGCAAGCAACTGAGGTTGCAGAGTCCAATTTCAATAACGTTGTTGCTTCTGCCTCCGATGCTGTAAAGCCTGTTGCAAAGACGCGATGATCTGCACTTGTCAAATAAAAATTTGTAAGCCTAAGAAAAATTGAGTGTCAGGCTCTAGAAAAATAGGGAAAACCCTGACATACTTCACCTATACATTTTGTTGTGAGCAACAAAATGGACCAGTTGTCTCCTCGGGTCCTTTCGAAACCTTCAGGTTCAGGGACTCCTTAAGGGCTAGCCGAAAGGTTAGCCCTTTTTTTTGACTTTTCGCCTAGTGTTGCATCACGAGAAAAGTGTCGGATAAAGACGTTTGAGTTTTATACGGGCATCCTTGGTGGTGAATTGCCAGTTGATCTTGGCCTGAAGGTTGTCGCGGCGTCTCATCCATGCGCACCACCGGGTGTTTGGCATCGTAAGGGCGGCTGTAGATGTCCAGCACTTTTTCCATGGAGGCTACAAATGCAGCATTGGTCCGGGGTGCAATGACCCAGCCCACTTTTCTCCAAGACTTGTGTTCGTTTTTTTTAGCGTGCGCCGAACCGTCTCGTAGAGACACTGTCAACGTATTCCAGCGGCACCAGCCGATCGGCCAGCAGCCGCAGTGACCAGCGTGCGTGGCCTTCAGGTGGGGCCGAAC
>JAGODZ010000078.1 GCA_017997975.1 Rhodoferax sp. | reverse complement strand
CCCAGCATCACGGCCAAAGCCGAGGGCAGCGCGATCAGCCCTTGGCCCACAAAGGAGGAAACGATGAGTGAGGTGGCGGTGCTGGACTGAAGAATGGCCGTCACGCCCACGCCGGACAGTGTGGCAGCAAAGCGGTTGCGAACGCTGTGTGACAGCACGGCGCGCAAATTGGCACCGAGCACCCGCAGCATGCCGGTTCGCACCATGTGCGTGCCCCAAATCAGCAGGGCAATGGCGGCAAGCAGGTTCAGCAGCTGGGTCAAGACTTTTCCTCAGGAAAAAAGCCTTGAGCTTACTTTGTTTTTCGCACCCTGAGCAACTCGTCCAAGATCAGGCAGGCCGCACCGACGGAGATCGCACTGTCTGCGATGTTGAAGGCGGGAAAGTGCCAAGTGCCCCAGTAAAAATCCAAAAAATCCACCACATAACCGTAGCGCACCCGGTCGATCACATTGCCCACAGCACCGCCCAAAATACAAGCCAAGGCAAAGGAGAACAGCTTTTGACCCGGATGGGCTTTGAGCATCCACAAGATGACGCCGACGGCCACCACCCCAATGCCGGTGAAAAACCAGCGTTGCCAACCGGAGGCATCGGCAAGAAAGGAAAACGCCGCGCCGGTGTTGTGCGCCCGAACGATGTTAAAAAAGGAGGTGACAACGGTGCTGTCCCCCAGTTGGTAATCGCCCAAAATCAGAATTTTGGTGAACTGGTCGGCAATCAGCAAAATCAGCGCCAAGCCCAACCAAGGCAACATGCTGCTCGATGACGATGAGAAGCTTTTTCCCATTATGCGAACTCCCTCAACTCGCCGTCGCCGTACAAATTGCGGGTGCAGCGGCCGCAAATGCTGGGGTGGGCCGCGTCCACGCCCACATCATCTCGGTAATGCCAGCAGCGCTCGCATTTAGTACCTTTTGTAGCGCTAGCACTGATGGACAGTGCCTCACCAGCTATCAAATCGATAGTAGAGGTGATGAAGACAAACTTCAGGTCGTCCCCTAAGCTGCTTACCAGGGCGAAGTCGGCTGCGTTCACGGTCAGTGCCACATGCGCTTGCAGAGACGAGCCCACCAAGCCCTCAGAACGCAGGGTCTCGATGTCCTTGTTCACCGCATCGCGCAACTCGCGAAGGCGCGCCCACTTGGCCAGCAGGGCGGCGTCAGGTGCCGATTGGGGTAGGTAGGTGTCCATGAAAATGGAGTCTTGCGTGGCGGCGGGTGTTTTGCCCGCTGCACCCAACACCGCCCACGCCTCTTCCGCCGTGAAGCTCAAAAACGGTGCCATCCAACGCAGCATGGATTGGGTGATCTGCCACAGCGCGGTTTGCGCGCTGCGACGGGCCAATGAGCCGGGCGCAGAGGTGTAGAGCCGGTCTTTCAGCACGTCCAAGTAGAACGAGCCCAAGTCTTCCGAGCAGTAGATTTGCAACTTGGCCACCACGGGGTGAAATTCATACACCTCAAAGTGCGCCAAGATGTCAGCCTGTAACTGGGCTGCACGGCTCAGGGCGTAGCGGTCAATCTCCAGCATCTGGTCCAACGGCACCGTGTCTGCGGCGGGGTCAAAGTCGCTCACGTTGGCCAGCAGAAACTTGAGGGTGTTGCGCACGCGGCGGTAGGTGTCCACCACGCGGGCCAGAATTTTTTCGTCCCCGGCAATGTCGCCCGAGTAATCGCTGGCAGCCACCCACAAACGGATGATCTCAGCACCCAGCTTTTTGCTGGTTTCTTGGGGGTCCACGCCGTTGCCCACGCTCTTGCTCATCTTGTGGCCCTTGCTGTCCACGGTGAAGCCGTGGGTCAAGATGCCTTTGTAAGGCGCGCGGCCGTACATGGCGCAGGCGGTGAGCAGGGACGAGTGGAACCAACCCCGGTGCTGGTCGTGGCCTTCCAGATACAGGTCGGTCTCCGGGCCGTCAGGGTGCCCACTGCCCGCGTGCGAGCCTTTGAGCACGGTGGTGTGGGTGGTGCCGGAGTCAAACCAGACTTCCAAAATGTCGGTGCTCTTGGTGTAGTGCTCAGCCCCTTCTGCACCCACTTTGGCAAAAATCGCCTCGGTGGTGGCCACGCTCCAAGCTTCAATGCCACCTTGCTCGACCATGTCGGCGGCCAGGTCCAGAATCTCCATGGTCAGCGGGTGCAACTCGCCACTGTCTTTGTGCAAAAAGAAGGGCAGGGGCACGCCCCAGCTGCGTTGGCGGCTGATGCACCAGTCGGGCCGGCCGGCAATCATGTCGCGCAGGCGGGTTTTGCCGTTCTCGGGGTAAAACGCGGTCTCCTCGATCGCATCCAATGCCGTTTGGCGCAGCGATTTCGGCGCTTTGTCTTTGGTGAACACGCCTTCCCCCTCGTCCATGCGAATGAACCACTGTGCCGCCGCACGGTAAATCACCGGCGTTTTGTGACGCCAGCAGTGCGGGTAACTGTGAACGATGTCGGTGGTGCCAAACAGGCGACCGGCGTCGCGCAGGGCGTCGATGATGACCGGGCAGGCCTTCCAGATGTGCTGGCCGCCAAACAAGGGCATCTCGGGCGCATAGACACCATTGCCCTGAACCGGGTTCAGGATGTCGTCATAGGCCATGCCATGGGCCACGCAGCTGTTAAAGTCTTCCACCCCATAGGCAGGCGCTGAATGCACGATGCCGGTGCCGTCGTCGGCGGTGGCGTAGTCGGCCAAGTAGATCGGGCTCAGGCGGTCAAAACCGGGGTCCACATGGGCGAACGGGTGCTTGAAGTTCAGCCCGCCGAGGTTTTTACCTTCGGTGGTGGCCAATACCGTGCCGGTGAGCTGGTAGCGTTCCATGCATTTCTCGACCAAGCCTTCCGCCAGCACCAGCAGGCCGCGTTCGGTGTCCACCAGCGCGTAAACGATGTCAGGGTTCAGGTTCAGCGCTTGGTTGGCGGGAATGGTCCACGCGGTGGTGGTCCAGATGACCACAAAGGCATCTTTCTCCAGCGCGCTCAGGCCAAAGGCACTCGCCAGTTTGGCGGGTTCGGCGCACAAAAAGCCGACGTCCAGCGTTTGCGATTTTTTGTCGGCGTATTCGATCTCAAACTCGGCCAAAGACGAGCCGCAGTCAAAACACCAGTACACAGGTTTCAAACCCCGGTACACAAAGCCGCGCTCCACCACCCGTTTGAAGGCGCGAATTTCTTCGGCCTCGTTTTTGAAGTCCATGGTGCGGTAGGGGTGGTCCCAGTCGCCCAACACGCCCAGGCGCTTGAAGTCAGCGCGTTGCAGGTCAATTTGCTCGGTGGCAAAGGCGCGGCTTTTGGCCTGCATCTCGTCGCGCGGCAGCTTGCGGCCAAATTTTTTCTCAATCGCGTTCTCAATCGGCAGACCGTGGCAGTCCCAGCCGGGGATGTAGGCGGCGTCCATGCCTTTGAGCTGGCGCGCCTTGACGATCATGTCCTTCAAAATTTTGTTGACCGCGTGACCCATGTGGATTTGGCCATTGGCATACGGCGGGCCGTCGTGCAGCACAAACTTAGGCGCACCGGCGCGCGAGGCGCGCAGTTTTTTGTAAACGCCTTGCTCCTCCCAGGCCTTGACCCAGCCCGGCTCGCGCTTGGGCAGGTCGCCACGCATGGGGAAGGGCGTGTCCGGCAGGTTCAAGGTGCTGCGGTAGTCAGTTTTGGGGGCGCTGTGGGTGTCGTCGGTCATGGTGCGGGGGGAACTGGCGCGCCGCAAAGCAGCGCAGGTTGGAGTCGGTGGACCCGGAGGGAGGGCAGGAGCGAGGGCCGGCGCTAAATTCGGTCGCGTGTGGTTTGGCGCTGCGTTTGCCCGTGCCTTGACGCTAGGTAGGCACGTGCGTCATCACAGTCTTTTGCGATGCCCTTCGTCAGAGCATCCAGGCCGTCGTATTTGAGTTCGCCGTGCAGTTTGTGTAGCAGTTCCACGCGAATGATTTTACCGTACGCCTCTTGGCCAGCCAGGCTGGCAGGCCATTCAAGGCAATGCGTCTCCAGCAGCACGCGCCCGCCGTTGACGTCGCTGGGGTCCAGTGACGGTCGAATGCCCAGGTTGGCCACGCCGGGCAGAGGCTCGTCGGCCAAGCCATGCACTAGGACCACAAAAATACCGCTGGCAGCGGGGTTCCAGTGCGAAAAGCGCAGGTTCAGCGTTCTAAACCCCAACTCTCGGCCCAGTTTGCGGCCATGCACCACGTGGCCAGAAATCCGGTAGGGGCGGCCCAAGAGGGCGGCGGCGTCTTCCATTCGGCCTTCGCCTAAGGCGTCGCGAACCGCCGAGCTGGACACGCGCAGGCCGTGCACCTCGTAACTGTTCATGCGGGCCACATCAAACCCCTGTGCCATGCCAGCCGCATCCAGCGTGGCGTAATCACCCGCACGGTGGACACCAAAGCGGAAGTCATCGCCCACCAGCACGTACCGTGTGCCCAAGCCTTGGACCAGCACGTCGTCAATGAACGCTTGCGGCGACTGGGAGGCGAGTCGGGCGTCAAAGGACAGCACGATGGTTTGGTCCACGCCCGCCTGCGCCAAGTCGGTCAGCTTGTCACGCAGGGTGCCCACACGGGCCGGGGCCAACTCAGGCTTGTTCAGGGTCGCCGCAAAATAGTCACGCGGGTGGGGCTCAAACGTCATGACGCAACTCGGCACGCCGCGCTGCTGCGCCTCGCTGCGCAACAGCGCCAACATGGCTTGGTGGCCCCGGTGAACGCCGTCAAAGTTGCCAATCGTCAGGGCGCACGCTGGTGCGATGTCGGGGTGATGAAAACCGCTAAAAATCTTCATTCGTTGGTATCTTTTTGATAGCAGGCTGCGCTTTTCATGCAAGCGATTGAAGCCAATTGGTCATTGAAAGAGCGTATATTGTGTCCTAGCGGCCCTCTGCCCCATGGAGAGTGGCGGCGCAGGGAACACCATTTCGTGTCAGTGCGGGTTTGAAGCGATAAGCGTCAGCCGGTGGCCATGAGTTCACCCCGATCGTCTTGAGGTGCTTCAGAAGTTGCAGGAGGCGTGTTTTGAAGGTCTTGAAATTGTCAGCCCAAGGGCTGCCCCAATCCTGGATATCGTTAGAGCAAGCGGTGATCCACTACGCGGCTGATGAAGTGCGTTGGGAGATGGGTGCCAACGTGGCGGTGTTTCACGGGGGGCACAACGCGGTGACGGGACGCCAATCGGTGATCACGGTCAACAGCATCATCGGCACCAAAGGCGTGCCCCGCATCAACCCCTTCCATTTGAAGCCAGGGCTGACCAACGCCAAATTGTTCACCCGCGACCGGTGCATCTGCGCGTATTGCGGCAACCACTTGCCCGACGATGAATTAACCCGCGAGCACATTGTTCCCTTCGCGCAAGACGGTGTGGACACCTGGATGAACGTGGTGACTGCCTGCAAACCGTGCAACCACCGCAAAAGCCACCGCACCCCTGAACAGGCCAATATGCCTTTGCTCTACACCCCTTATGTGCCCAGCCTGTGGGAAGACTTTATTTTGCGCAACCGCCGCATCTTGGCGGACCAAATGGAGTTTTTGATGGCGCATGTGCCCAAATCCTCGCGACTGATGGGGTGACCCCATCCATGCGCCTGCAGTGCGTGGCGGGCGTGGGGCGGGAGGGGCATGCTTTTTGAACTTTGTTGCTCAATATCTGATACCGTGGGCTACTTAACGGGCAATGCTTTCTGAGAAAATGCAGACTCTGATCATTGTTCCTCCAAGGAAATCACGTCATCACTTAGCAAAAGAATGCCCCATTCTTCGACACGTTTCAACGACAACACCGGCAAAGACCTCGCGGTGTTCGCCTACCGTCACCTTCGTGGCCTGATAGGGCAGACACTCGCCTATTTTGATGAACATGCGTCCGACAACCTCAGCCGGGTGCGGTCCCACCTACTGGAGTTGGCCGATGCCCGGCCCTCCGTGGCGCGCATGCAAAACCTGCGCTCTGCCGGACACGTTCTTAAGCTGCACGCGCAAACCTTCAATAGCGCCTTTCAGGAGGCATTGAAGGCGGGCATGGAGTTAGAACTGAAAGCGCTGTTGCCCCACATGTTCGCGGCTGAACTGTCGCGCCCGGTGCCCTTAGCGTCTGGTCAAGACGGTGATTTCAGTTTGGTTGACTTGGGTGAGGTGGAGCGCATTTTGCTGATCGACCGGGTGACGCAGCGCTTCAATGCCCGTTACGGCGTCAGTGTGGGGGCACTGACCTTGCGGCTCGGGGCTTTGCTAGGCAGTGACGCCACATCCAACAACCCGTTTCGTCCTGAAGTGTTGGTTCGCGCGTTTTTAACCGCCTGGGAAACCTGCGCTTTCGATGACCAAGCGAACGAAGATTTAATGTTGGCGCTGGAGCCCCAGCACAGCGTCGATTTGTCTGACCTGTACGACGATCTGAATGCCACATTGATTAACGCCGGTATTGAAGCGCGTGTGGTGCATCGCATCAGAAAGTCGGACGGTGGTTTTTCCGGGTTGGCACCCTTGGAGGGTGACTCGGCTCAGGGGCCGTTGACGGGTGCTGACAATTTACCGCGCGGTGCCGAGTCGGGGGCGCGTCATTTTTCGACTGCGCCGTCGACTTGGCAGTCGCTGGCGCCTGTGGGTCGTCAAATAGCGGTGCAGGCGCGACAGTTTCTGAGGCGGCTGGGTCTGACTTCTCCACCAGCCTCGACGGATGTGCGAGACAGTGAAATGCCAGTGTGGATGGAGGCGGACGAAGATGACGCACACCGCCAGTCGCTGGCACCCGCTGACCCCGAGTTGATGGGCTACCTAGGGGGGTTGCAAGCCGGTGCAGGGGCGGCTGCGCCCATGGACGCTGAGGGTTGGCATGACCTGGCCGGACAAAATATTTTGCGTCAAGTGCGCGAGCGCGACGAAGTACGCCGTGCCCCTGAGCTGGACAGAGGCACGGTGGATGCGCTGGCGGAGGTTTTTGATTTTGTCTTTGCGGATCAGGCGATTCCCCCGCAGATGAAATTTGTGATCGGTCGTTTGCAAATTCCAGTGTTGAAAGCGGCCATGATCGACCGCGACTTTTTTCTCACCGATGACCACCCTGCGCGGCGATTGGTGGACACCTTGGCGGCAGCATCAGTACAGTGGGCGCCTGAAAAGGGCGAGCAAGACCCCCTTTACCAGCGCATTGAAAGCACGGTCATGCGGGTGTTGAACGAGTTTGAAGACGACTTGGCCTTGTTCAGTGAATTGTTGCAAGAGTTCACCGAGTTTCTGTTTGAAACTGAGCAGCAGGTGCAAGTTCGTATTGAACCCGCCGCCCACAATGAGCTAGAGGGCGAGTTCTATGAAGAGGCGTTGGCCCATGCGGACGACGCGATTGCGCAACACTTGCAATCTTCAGCGGCCGTTCTGAGGCAGGTGCCATTTTTGACCCCGTTTTTGACCCATGCGTGGCGAGACGTTTTGGCGCGTGCTTGGATGACCCTGCAAGACGACCCCGCCCGCTGGGAGCGCGCGTTGGCCACCATGGCGCAGCTGATTTGGTCGAGCCAACCCAAAATTGAATCCGATGATCGGCGTCAATTGGTCGCTGTTCTGCCGGAGTTGGTGCGCCAATTGAATGCCGGGCTCGATGAGATTGAGTGGGGGGGCGAAGAGCGCGCCACCTTCACCCGGCGTCTGATTGCCACCCACATGCTGGCGATTCGCCTCACCAAACCAGCGGCCAACGACACGGAAACAGCCGCGTTGGACGAGACTGCCAGTCAGGAGGCGATGCAGGCCTTGGACCAACGTCGTGCGGACAAGCTGGCTGGCTCGTCAGATGACTTCGATACCGTGGCCCAGGGCTTTACCCGAGGTTTGTGGTTTGATTTCCTCGGGGAGTCGGATACCAAGCAACGCTGTCGCTTGAGCTGGATCAGCCCCTTGCGCACCCGATTTTTGTTCACCAACCGGGATGGTTTTGACGCCTTTGTGCGCTCTGAGCGGGAGGTTGCGGCCCTGCTTCGCCGAGGTGCACTCCAGGTGATTGACCAAGAACCGATCGTCTCGCGGGCGTTGGACCGCATCTTGTCGCAGACCGACGGTCGGCAGGTGGCTTGAACGTGTTCCCTGTGCGGGGCTTCTAACCGATGAACCAACGCGGCATGGTGCCATGACGCATCAGGGCGTTACCCACCTAATTCACTGACATTCAGGGAGACCGATCCATGAAGCCCATCGTCATTCACCGGCAGACGGTGCTGCTGGCCTGCTTTCTGGGCACGGTCTTTGTTCCTTGGGCTGCGCTGGCGGCAACACCCGAGACACCTCCTTCGCCGTCTCGCCCCCACGCGCCCGCCGCGCTCACGCTGGCGACCCACTGGCAAAACAGCTTGGACCCCTCAGAGTTTTTGGTCAGTGAAAAGCTGGACGGCGTGCGTGCCTTTTGGGACGGCCAGACGCTGCGCTTTCGAAGCGGTCGGCGCATTGCCGCACCCGCTTGGTTTATCGCAGCACTGCCGCCGACGGCGCTGGATGGCGAGTTGTGGATAGCGCGCCGCCGCTTTGACGACGCCTCTGCCGCAGTTCGGCGCAAGGTGCCGGTGGACGATGAGTGGCATCAGGTGAAATACCTCATTTTCGATTTGCCCGGCCAGCAAGGCAGTTTCGCTGAGCGGGTCGCCCGAATGGGTCCACTGCTGGACTCGGTAGGTGCGCCTTGGCTGCAAGCCGTGGCACAGGCACGCGTTGAGGATCGCGCGGCCTTGCAGCGTCAACTGAAGCAACTGGCGCAGGAGGGCGGTGAAGGGCTGGTGCTGCACCACGCGGGCGCGCTGTGGCAGTCGGGACGCAGCGATGCGCTTCGCAAACTCAAATTACAGCCAGACGAGGAAGGGCGCGTCGTGGCGGTCCAACCGGGCAAAGGCCGCCATGCCGGGCGCATGGGCGCACTCCAAGTGGAAATGCCGTCTGGCCAGCGTTTCTTTCTGGGCACCGGCTTCACCGATGCCCAACGGGAGTCACCACCCGCGATGGGGTCGGTGGTGACCTACCGCTACCGGGACCGCACCCCAAGCGGCTTGCCCAAGTTCGCCTCGTTTTTGAGGGTGTATTCGCCCGAGTAAGTGCCCCTGTGCCGAGGCGACCCATTGGCACTCAAGCAAAGACGCCAGCCGAACTTTGCATGCGCTTGGACACTTCACCGAGGTGGTGCAGCGTGTCGCCAAACGTCATCTCCAGCTGGGTGAGCTTTTTGAAGTAATGGCTGCCGATGTACTCGTCGGTCACGCCAATGCCACCGTGCAGCTGCACCGATTGCTGGCCCACAAAGCGCATGGAAATACCTAACTGGTACTTGGCACGTGCCATCGCAGCACGTCGCTCAGGCGCAGGGGCATTGAGTTTGAGCGAGGCGTAGTAGCTCATGGAGCGGGCCAGCTCCAGTTGCATCTTCATATCGGCCGCGCGGTGGCGCAGGGCCTGAAAGCTGGCAATCGTCACGCCAAATTGTTTGCGCGTGTTCATGTACTCGGTGGTCAGCAGCAGGGTTTTGTCCATCACCCCCACGGCCTCGGCACAAGTGGCGGCAATGCCCATGTCCACCGCATGTTCCAGCGCCGTCAAGCCGTCCAGCGTGATCAGGGTGGCTGGGGCTTGGTTCAGCGTCACTTCAGCGGCGCGGCTGCCGTCTTGGGTGCCGTAGCCTCGGGTGGTCACGCCTTGGGCGCTGCGCTCCACCAAAAACAAAGCGAGCGTGCCGTCCAGCAGGGCGGGCACGATGAACGCATCGGCCAAGTCACCTGCAGGGACTACGCTTTTGATAGCTGTTAGCGCATGCCCTGTCTGGGTTAGCGTCGCTTTTGCTTCACAAATATTGAGTTTGTAGCGCGCCGCACGTTCTTGGTAAGCCAGCACCACCAGCGCCTCGCCGCTGGCAATTTGGGGCAGCCAAATGGATTTGAGCGCTTCATCGGCATAGCCGTTGAGTACGCCAGCGGCGATCAGGCTTTGGGCGAGGGGCTCCAGCACCAAGCCGCGTCCCAGCTCTTCCATGGCCACCATGGCCTCTACCGGTCCCATGCCCATGCCGCCCTGGGTGTCCGGCACGTACAGGCCGCACAGGCCCAGCTCAGCGAGCTCACCGAAGGCCTCGCGTGAAAAACCGCCCGCTTTGACGATGGCGTTGTGCCGCTCAAACGAGTAGCCCTTGTCCACCCATTTGCGCACCGCATCACGCAGTTGGTCTTGGTCGTCAGAAAAATCGAAATCCATGGTGTGTGTCCTTTAACCGAGTACGACCTGAGCCACGATATTGCGCTGCACTTCATTGCTGCCGCCGTAAATCGTCGTTTTGCGTAGGTTGAAATAGGTGGAGGTGAGCGGCGCGCAGTGCAGCGCGCCCACGGCGTCGCCTTGCCAGCCCGCCTCCATGGCCTCGTGAATCAGGGGCAGGGCGTAAGGCCCGGCGGCCAGCATCATGAGTTCGCTGAAACGCTGCTGGATTTCACTGCCGCGAATTTTCAGCAACCCCGCCACGTCCAGCGATTGCTTGCCGGATTTTTCGGCGGCCAAGACGCGCAGCACCATCATCTCCAGCGCCACCACGTCCACCTCCAGCTTGGCGATTTCGTCGCGGAAACGCACGTCGTCGTACACCCCTTCGGCTTGGGCGATGCGCTTCAAGCGCTCCAACTCGCGCTTGGTGCGGTTCACATCGGCAATGTTGGTGCGCTCGTGGCTCAGCAGGTGCTTGGCGTAGGTCCAGCCCTTGTTTTCTTCACCAATCAGGTTGTTCGCGGGCACTTCGACATTGTCAAAAAACACCTCGTTGACCTCGGCCTCGCCGTCCAGCAGCACGATCGGGCGCACGGTGACGCCGGGCGACTTCATGTCAATCAGCAAAAAGCTGATGCCAGTTTGGGGCTTGCCCTCGGTGCTGGTGCGCACCAGGCAAAAAATCCATTCGCCGTACTGACCCAGTGTGGTCCAGGTTTTTTGGCCGTTGACGAGGTAGTGATCGCCCACGCGCTCGGCGCGGGTTTTAACCGAGGCCAGATCCGAGCCCGAGCCCGGCTCGCTGTAGCCTTGGCTCCACCAGACGTCGCCGCTGGCGATGCCGGGCAAAAAGCGCTGCTGCTGCTCCGCATTGCCAAAGGCCATGATGACCGGGGCCACCATCACTGGGCCAAACGGCACCACGCGGGGTGCACCGGCCAGCGCGCATTCTTCTTCAAACAGGTGTTTTTGGATCGAGTTCCAACCCGGCCCGCCAAACTCTTGGGGCCAGGCGTGGCCCAGCCAGCCTTTGGCGCCCAAGATTTTGGCCCAAGCCTGCATGTCGTCGCGACTTAAACGCAGCGCGTTGTGAACCTTGTGTGAAATATCAGCGGGGAGGTGGTCACGCACCCAAGCGCGAATGGTCTCGCGAAAGGTTTGCTCTTCGGGGGTAAATGCCAAATCCATAGAACAGTCTCCAAATAGACCGCATTTTTAGCACGCCCGTTCGTTTAATTCTGTCCGGGCGGCGACATCCCCAGTTCTGAGCAGAGTTTTTCCACCGTGCTGCGCAGCAGCGCCACCTCGGCTTCCAGTTGAGCCAGGCGTTCCAGCGTGCTGGAGGTGCCCGCGTTGTCATGGCTGCGCGAGGAGATGGCGAACTGTGTCTCATCGACCGGCCCGCACAGCAAGTGCGCCCAGCGTTGCTCCCGAGCACCGGGCGCGCGCGCCAGCTTCACCACCAGTGGGCCGCCTTTTTCTGGCGCGCGCTCTTGTAACTCGTCTAAAAAACCTTCAACGGAAGAAATGTCGGCAAACTTGTACCAACGGTCGGCATTCAAGCGCAACTCACCCGCTGTTTGGGGGCCGCGCAGCATCAACAACCCCAACAGCACCGCACTTTGCTCAAACACGCCCACACCGCGCTGAAAGTTGTGCTCGTAGCGGGTCACGCGCCCGCCACTGCTTTCACGCACCAGGCTGGCGTCTTTCAGGTTGCCCAAGGCGGTGGCAATTTGCGCCTCGTCCAGCTCCATCAGGGGCTCTCGGCTGGATTTTTGGTTGCAACCCAGCAGCAGCGAGTTGAGGGTGAGCGGGTAACTGTCGGGCACGGTGCGGGCTTTTTCCATCAAGGTGGACAGCACACGCGCCTCGATCTCGGTCAGCACC
>JAGODZ010000307.1 GCA_017997975.1 Rhodoferax sp. | reverse complement strand
CCATCATTTTTGAGACAACACCATGTCCTATTTGCAACTTCAAGGCATCGAAAAATTCTTCGGTGACCACCGCGCCATCAAAGGCATCGATCTGGAAATCAAACCGGGTGAATTCGTGGTCTTTGTCGGGCCTTCGGGCTGCGGCAAGTCCACCTTGCTGCGCTTGATTGCCGGCTTGGAACACATCGACGGCGGCAAGCTCACGCTAGAGGGCCGCGACATCACGCACCTGCCGTCCTCCAAACGCGACTTGGCCATGGTGTTCCAGAGCTACGCGCTGTACCCGCACATGAGCGTGGCCGAGAACATGAGTTTTGCGCTCAAACTCGCCGGTGCGCCGAAGTCCGAGATCGACCAAAAGGTTAAAAAAGCGGCCGACATCCTTGACCTCACCAAGTACTTGGAGCGCACGCCCAAAGAGCTCTCTGGGGGCCAGCGCCAGCGGGTGGCCATTGGCCGCGCCATTGTGCGCGCCCCGAAGGTGTTTCTGTTCGACGAGCCGCTGTCCAACCTGGATGCGGCGTTGCGGGGCCAGACCCGCATCGAGATTGCCAAGTTGCACCGCGATCTGGGGGCGACCACGATCTACGTGACCCACGACCAGGTGGAGGCGATGACCTTGGCCGACCGCGTGGTGGTGTTGCGCGACGGCCTCATTGAACAAGTGGGTACGCCACTGGAGCTGTACGACAACCCGGCCAACCAATTTGTAGCGCAGTTCATCGGCACGCCTCAGATGAATGTGATTCCTTGCGCGAAGCTGCCCGCCAGCACCCAAGCGGCCTGCCCTAGCGCTGCACGCGACGGTGCCATTGGCTTGCGCCCTGAGGGCATCACCGTGCGCCAAGACACCAGCGGTGCCACGCAAGGCACGGTGGACATCATTGAGGCCTTGGGGGCAGAGACTTTGATTTACGTCACCTCCCAACAAGGCGTGCAGTACGTCGCCCGCCAGAGTGAGCGCACCGGCCTCAAGCTGGGCAGCCCCGTCTCACTGGACATCAACACCGCCCAAGCGCATTGGTTTGACAGCCAAGGCCGCGTGGTGAAAGCCACCGCTGCTGTTTAAGTCGAAACACCCCCTCATTAAAACTTATGACACAACACTTCCAAGGCAAAGTCGCCGCCGTCACCGGTGCGGCATCAGGTATCGGGCGCGCCAGCGCCGAAGCGCTCCTCACTGGAGGCGCCCGCGTGGTGCTGGTTGACCGTGATGAAAAAGCACTGACTGCGGCCTGCGCCGAACTGGGTGAGCACGCCATCCCATTGGTGCTTGATTTGCTGGACCCCAAGCAATGCGCCTCGCTGCTGCCCGAGGTACTGGCGCGCACTGGCCAGCTCGACATTTTCCACGCCAACGCGGGCTTGTATGTAGGTGGCGAGTTGATGGATGCACAGCATGACGCCATTGACCGCATGCTCAATCTCAATGTCAACGTGGTCATGAAAAACGTGCGCGATGTGCTTCAGCACATGACCGAGCGCAAGACCGGCGACGTCATCGTGACCAGCTCACTGGCCGCCCATTTCCCCACCCCTTGGGAGCCGGTCTATGCCTCCTCCAAATGGGCCATTGATTGTTTTGTGCAAACCGTGCGCCGCCAAGTGTTCAAACACGGCATTCGCATGGGGTCGGTGTCGCCTGGCCCCGTCATCACCTCTCTGCTGGCCGACTGGCCGGCCGACAAGCTGGCCGAAGCCAAAGCCTCAGGCAGCCTGCTGGAGGCGAGTGAAATCGCTGAAGTGATTGTTTTCATGCTCACCCGACCGCGCGGAATGACCATTCGCGATGTGGTGTTGATGCCCACTAACTTTGATCTTTGAGCCCATTTTTATGAATGTCATGCTGCACCTCGGCCTGGGGTCTTTCCATCGCGCCCACCAGGCGGTCTACCTTCACGAACTTCACAAAACGGGCGACCGCAGTTGGACGCTGGCGGGCGGCAACCTGCGTGGCGACATGCTTGACACCATGGCCGCGCTACAAGCACAAGGCGGCGCGTACACGCTGGAGACGATCTCACCCGCAGGCGAACACCATTTCGAGCGCATCACCTCCATCAGCCACGTGATTGGCTACACGCCTGACCTTGCTGAACTGATTGCCCAGGGCGCTCACGCTGATACCAAGATCATCTCGTTCACCGTCACCGAAGCCGGCTACTACCTCGACGCACACAACCAGCTCGACTTGGAGACCTTTGCCGACCTGCGAAATGATCTGAAGGCCGCCCAAGCCGGACAACCCGGCACCACCATTTATGGCGCGCTGACTGCGATTCTGCGCGCCCGACAAGTCAACCAAGCAGGGCCTGTGACCTTGCTCAATTGCGACAACCTGCGCCACAACGGCGACCGATCGCGCAGCGGCTTGCTGCAGTTCATTGAACTCACGGGAGACACTGAATTGTTAGCCTGGGTGCAGGCCCACACCAGCAGCCCCAACGCCATGGTGGACCGCATCACGCCGCGCCCCACACCTGATGTGCGTGCGCGCGTGAAAGCCGCCACAGGGGTGGACGACCCGGTTGCGCTGATGGGAGAGAGCTTTATCCAATGGGTCATCGAAGACCACTTTGTCGCCGGACGCCCCGCTTGGGAAACCGTGGGCGTAGAAATGGTGAGCTCGGTGCAGCCCTATGAAGAGGCCAAAATTCGGGTGCTGAACGCCACGCACAGCTGCATTGCTTGGGCGGGCACGCTGGTCGGCTACTCGTTTATTCACGAGGGCAGCCTCGACCCCACCATTCGCCAACTGGCCTTCGACTACGTGACGGACGATGTGATGCCCGTGCTGGACACCCCCGAACAGCCTTGCCCGATTAACCTTGCGCATTACCGCGACGTGGTGTTGGACCGGTTCAGCAATCCTGCCATCCAAGACACCAACCAACGTGTTGCGATGGATGGGTTCAGCAAGATTCCGGGCTTCATAGCGCCCACCATTCGCGAACGGTTGGTGCGGGGGGAGTCGATGGCGAGCGTGGCGGTCTTGCCCGCGCTGTTTTTGGCCTACCTGCAACGTTGGCATGCCGGGCTGATTCCCTACACTTACCAAGACCAAGCCATGGACCCCGCAGTGGGCCACGCCATCTGTGAAGCCGCTGACCCTGTGGTGGCGCTGTGCGCGGACGCCTCGCTGTGGGGTGACATGGCGAGCGACCCTCGTTTGGTGGCGTCGATTCAACAGGCCTATGCCCGAGTGAACGCACTGACGCAGACCACTGCGCGGTGAGCGCCTCACGCTTGTGCCCATCGCCTCACCCCCTGGCAACGTGGGCGGTGATGTTCTGCGCTGATGCACGCTCTGCCACGGTTTCATCTACTATGGTTCACCATGCCTTCGCTGCCGCGCCAACTCAAACCTGAACTCGAGCACGAGTACATTCGATTTCCTGAATTGGGCTATGAGCCCGCCGATGAGCCCGGCGTCATCCGGTGCTTGGCGCATGGCTACCCGACGCCGCTGGCGCGTTGGCATCACCATGATGAATATGAGTTGCACCTGATCACCGCCACCTCAGGCAAGGTGTTTGTGGGCGACTGGATTGGTCAGTTTCAACCCGGCCACTTGGTGTTGACCGGGCCCCGGTTGCCCCACAACTGGGTCAGCATGGATGTACCCGAGGGTGGCGTCGCCGAGCGGTACTTGGTGATTCAGTTCCCCCGAGCGCCCATTGAGCTGGCGAGTCAGCATATTCCTGAACTGCGTGAAGTGATGCCGCTGCTGGAGCGCTCGCGCC
>JAGODZ010000306.1 GCA_017997975.1 Rhodoferax sp. | reverse complement strand
TTGCTGACTTGCCACGTGGTGGCGGGGAAAAATGCGTTGCCTTGGTCCCATTCCACGCTCACCAACTCCGCCAACGCAGGGGCGACTAAGTGAATGGGGTTTTTGGCCAAGTGCGGGTAGGCGATGTGGCCTTGGATGCCTTTGACCGTCAGCCGTCCGCTCATGGAGCCACGGCGGCCATTTTTGATCATGTCGCCGGTGCGCTCCACCGAGGTGGGTTCGCCGACGATGCAGTAGTCCAAGGTTTCGCCACGCGCTTGCAAGGCTTGGCAGACGATGACGGTGCCGTCGTGGGCCGGGCCTTCTTCGTCGCTGGTGAGCAAAAACGCAATCGACAAGGGGGTGTTGGGTTGCGCGGCAATGAATTCTTCGGTGGCGACCACAAACGCGGCCAAAGAGGCTTTCATGTCGCTGGTGCCGCGACCAAAGAGCTTGCCGTCGCGGTGGGTGGGGGTGAACGGGTCGCTGTGCCATTGATCGAGCGGGCCGGTGGGCACCACGTCCGTATGGCCTGCAAATACTATCAATTGAGGAGCTACTTGCACAAGCGCAGTAAGGCTTGGCGCTCGTTTTGCCCATAAATTAGTGACGCGAAAATCAGCGGGTCCGCTCTCAATCGTTTCGCAGACAAAGCCCAGCGGGCTGAGGCGAGCGGCAATCAAGGCCTGGCAGCCAGCGTCGTTCGGGGTGACGGACGAGCGTGACACCAGTTCTTCGGTGAGGTAGAGGGTATTTGACATGGTCAGTGCTTCACGTCCAGCGTGAATTCGGTGAAGCTGGGCTGATCGTCCGGATCTTCAAAGTCGGTTTTAGCGGCTGCACGTGCATGAAAATCGTTTTGCAGACGCCACAACAGGTTGGTGGGGGAGTCCGAGTTCATCATGCCCTCTTTGCGGTCAACCACGCCCTCCTTGATCAGGCGCGCAATGTCTTGCTCGAAGGTTTGACCGCCTTCGGCCATGGACTGGTCCATAGCCTCACGGATACCAGAGAAGTCCCCTTTTTCGATTTTTTGGGAGATGAGCGAGGTATTGATCATGATCTCAGCTGCCGGGATGCGTCCCCCCGTGGTGGTGCGCAGCAGGCGTTGCGAGGCAATGGCTTTGAGCGACGCCGCCAAGTCACCCAGCATGGTGGGGCGAACTTCGACCGGGTAAAAGCTCAGAATTCGGTTCAGCGCTTGGTTGCTGTTGTTGGCATGCAGGGTGGCTAAGCACAGATGCCCGGTTTGTGCGTAGGCAATGGCGGCTGACATGGTTTCCCGGTCGCGAATTTCGCCGATCATGATCACGTCAGGGGCTTGGCGCAGCGCGTTTTTGAGCGCCAAGTGGGTCGATTGGGTGTCGGTGCCGACCTCGCGCTGGTTCACCACCGATTGTTTGTTTTTGAACAGAAACTCCACCGGGTCTTCAATGGTGAGGATGTGGCCGCTGACGTTCTCGTTGCGGTGATCGATCATGGCCGCCATTGTGGTGCTTTTGCCTGCACCGGTGGCACCGACCATCAGCAAGAGGCCGCGTTTTTCCATGATCAGGTTGGACAGAATCAGGGGCACGGAGAGTGAGGCCAGCGTCGGGACGTCCATGGTGATGAAGCGAATCACGGCGGCAATCGTGCCGCGTTGGCGCATGGCGCTGATCCGAAAGCGCCCTACGCCTGACAGGGCCCGGCCAACGTTCAACTCGTTCATCTCCTCCATCTCTTCGATCTGCTCTGGCGTCAAAATTTCAGCCAGTAAATTGCGCGGTGCTTCGGGCGGGAGCACCTGGCTATTGATGGGAACGCACTGACCATTGATGCGAATCATGGCGGGTGCGTGGGCCGAGAGGTACACGTCAGACGCTTTTTTTTCTTTCATCAAGCGAAGAATTCGCTCCATCGTGCCCGAAACGCCAGTGGTTGCCATGGTTCAGTCTCTGCTTGAACGTGTGAGTAGTCAGTGGGCGAATCAGTCGCGCAACAGGTCGTTCAAGCTGGTCTTGGCGCGAGTTTGCGCATCGACCCGCTTGACGATGATGGCGGCATACAGGCTGTACTTGCCGTCGTTCTTGGGTAAGCTGCCGCTGATGACCACGGAGCCTGAAGGGATGCGGCCATAGGTGATGGTGTCGGTGGCGCGGTCGTAAATGGGGGTGCTTTGGCCCAGGTAAACGCCCATGGAGATGACCGAGTTTTCTTCCACAATCACGCCCTCAACCACCTCGGAGCGGGCACCGATGAAGCAGTTGTCTTCGATGATGGTGGGGCCGGCTTGCATGGGTTCCAGCACCCCGCCAATGCCGACGCCACCACTCAAGTGCACGTTTTTGCCAATTTGCGCACAGGAGCCGACGGTGGCCCAGGTGTCCACCATGGTGCCCTCGTCCACATAGGCACCAATGTTCACGTAAGAGGGCATCAAAATCACACCTTTGCCCACAAAACTGCCACGACGCGCCACGGCGGGAGGCACCACGCGCACACCGGTGGCTTTCATGGCGGCTTCGTCTAGGCCTGCGAATTTGGTGGGCACTTTGTCGTAGAAGCCCAGATCACCGGCTTTCATGATCTCGTTGTCTTTCAGGCGAAAGCTGAGCAACACGGCCTTTTTGATCCACTGGTGGGTGGTCCATTGGCCCACGGCTTCACGGGTGGCCACGCGCAGTTGACCGGCGTCGAGTTGAGCCAACACGTGTTCGACCGCATCAATGACCTCTTTGGGGGCCGATTTGGCGGAGATATTGGCGCGGTCTTCCCACGCGGCGTCGAGAATCGTTTGAAGTTGTTGTGTCATGGATTGCTTCTTAAGAACGTTGAAATTGGGAGTTGGGCCTTAAGCCCGGGCTTTGACAAATTGGACGATACGTTGGGCCGCTTCGACGCATTCAGCCGTCTCAGCCACCAGCGCCATGCGGATGCGACCCGCGCCAGGGTTGTTGCCCCGTGCCTCGCGGGCCAGATAAGAGCCGGGCAAAACCGTCACATTGTAAAGAGACAGCAATTCGCGCGCGAACTCGGCGTCATCGCCTTTGACTTGGGCCCACAGGTAAAAGCCAGCATCCGGCAGAGCAACGTCCAATACCTCGGCCAGCAAAGGCGTGACTTGCTCAAACTTGCGGCGGTATTGGGCGCGGTTGTCAATCACATGGGCTTCGTCGCCCCAGGCGGCCATGCTGGCGGCTTGTACCACGGGGCTCATGGCGCTGCCGTGGTAAGTGCGGTAGAGCAAAAAGGGCTTGATCAGCGCCGCATCACCCGCCACAAAACCGCTGCGCATGCCGGGCACATTGCTGCGTTTGGACAGGCTGGTGAACGAGATGAGGTTTTTAAAGTCGGTGCGCCCCAGTTTGAAGGCGGCCTCCATGCCCCCCAGCGGCGGTTCTTCACGAAAATAAATTTCGCTGTAACACTCGTCGGAGGCAATGACAAAGCCAAAGCGGTCGCTCAACTCAAACAGTTTGGCCCATTCAGACAGGGGCATCACCGCGCCAGTGGGGTTGCCGGGGGAGCAAACAAAGAGCAATTGGGTGCGCGCCCAGACCGATTCGGGCACGCTGTCCCAGTCGGGGGCGAAGTTGCGGGCGGCATCACTGGCCACAAAATAAGGCTGCGCTCCGGCCAGCAGGGCGGCGCCTTCGTAGATTTGATAGAAGGGGTTGGGGCACACCACCAGAGGCATCTGATCGGGTGTGCTGCCGGCGGCCGCTGGCTGGATGACGGTTTGAGTCAGTGCAAAAAGCGCTTCACGCGAGCCATTCACTGGCAACAC
>JAGODZ010000305.1 GCA_017997975.1 Rhodoferax sp. | reverse complement strand
CTGCGAGGCCGAAAACCGCCTGACGCTGGAGCTGGCGCCGGGCGCCGAGTTTTTGGGCTGGGACGCCACTGCCCTGGGCCTGCCCCATGCCGACCAGCCCTTTGCGGCGGGCCGCTTTGTGCAACACATCGACGTGCCCGGCGTGTGGCTGGAGCGCGGCCACATTGCCGCCACCGACGACCTGCTGCTGAACAGCCCGCTGGGGCTGGCCGGGCAGCGCTGCATGGCGTCGATTTTTTTCATCACCGGATCGGCGCTGGAGCGCACGCGCCGCGACACCGCCCTGGACTTGGCCCGCGCCGTGATCGACGTCCACCCGCTGGCCGCCACCGCAGGCGCCACCAGCCCCAACCCGCAAGTGGTGGTGGTGCGCGCCCTGGCCCCGATGGTGGAGCCTGCCATGGCCCTGCTGCAACAGGTCTGGGCCGCGTGGCGCGCGCATTTTTGGCAGTTAGAAGCACAGAGGCCGCGTATTTGGGCGATTTGACTTCCTCTCCGGGCTAAACCCCGGAGATTCCTTCTGCAAGACGGCGAAGTCCCGCCGCGAGAATGTTCTTGGCGGCATTCACGTCGCGGTCATGTTCCGCGCCGCATTCGCTGCAAGTCCACTCTCTTATTCGCAAACCTGCTCTACCTTTCGGACTGCTGACGGGAATAACCCCGCAGCACGAGCAAGTCTGGGTGGTGTAGTTTTCGTTGACTACCTCAAAGACGATGCCGGCCTGATGGCTCTTGTATTCCAACATAGTCTTGAGCATTGACCAACCCGCGTCCAGCGTGCTCTTGGCCATGGTGGTTTTGACCAGCTGGCCGCTTTGCACGTCGCCCACGAAGATGGCGGCATTGTTTTTCACCAGCCGCGTGCTGAACTGGTGCAGCAGGTCTTTGCGCTGGTTGGCTATTTTTGCGTGGATGGCCCGCACGCGCTGCTTTTTGTGCGCCCGCTGCGCCATACCCAGCTGTGCCTCCAGCTTGCGATAAAAGCGCCCCTCGATGCGTTCGCCCGTGGAGGCGACTGCCGCTTCTTTCAGGCCCAGGTCAATGCCGACGCTGGCCGTACCCGCCGTGGCCTTTGGCTGCACCTTGACCACCACATTCAAGTACCAGCGCCCGCGTGTGTCCTGGCTGAAGCTGCCCGCGCGCAACTCGTAGTCGGCCAGGCCGTAGCTGTCCCAGAGGTTGAATTTCTGGCCCGCAAAAGCGATTTGCCCTGCCTTGTACTGCAAGGCCCGCGCCTTGAACGGAATCCAGCCCATGCTGTATTTGCTCGATTGGGGATTGCTCACGCGCCAGCGTAGCTTGGCTTTTTTGAATTGCTTGCGCGCCTTGGCGTAGTCCTCGCACACTTGCTGCACCGTAGGCGAACCGATGTGGATGCCATCGCATTTGCTGAACCCGTTGGTCAGCTTTTGCAAATCGTAGCCACTGAGCCATTGGCGGCGCTCACGGATGGCGCGGTGGCTGGTTTCGTTGCAAAAATTCCAGACTTGGTTGACCTCGCGCGCCATCGCAGACAGCACGCTGCGGTGCTTGTCTTTGATGCGCAGGCGCAGGGTCTTGGTGCAGTCCATACGTAAATTATGGTGGGACTTTCAAATGATTGCCAAAGAAAATCATGTCACTTCCACGCAAGGCTATCAGCCCGCCTGCGGCGTGCGCGCTCTCAACCCCGGACTGAACTCCGGGGCTTCCCGCGCACTTGGTGATGGGGGCGACAGTTGCTTTCGACCCAGAGCAAGTCAATCAAAGAGCAGCGTTTTCTTGCTGGGTACAATTTCACCCATGGCTACCCTTCTGCACTTCACCCTGAATCCGGTCGAATACCGGGGTGCGGCCATGCCTCGCGGACATTTTCACTCCGTCACACCGCCCTAGTTGGGCAGCGGCGCAGCAAGAGCGCTTTCTCCTGCACCTCCCACTGATGCAATTTGCCTATGGCTATGGTCATCGGCTAGCACTTGTTCGTCTTGCGCCTACGCCTGCCTTCTCTGATCTGGCGTTTGTGGGCGCGTCCTTCCTCTCTTTGCTGAGAGGCGGTGTTCCTATATGTCTATTGAAAAAATCCGAGCCGTTTGGTTCTGTAATGTCCGTGGCGATTTGCTGGCGGGCATCGTTGTCGCTTTGGCGCTCATTCCTGAAGCTATTGCTTTCTCCATCATTGCGGGTGTTGACCCCAAAGTGGGCCTTTACGCCTCTTTTTCCATTGCCACGCTGATCGCTTTTGTGGGCGGACGGCCAGGCATGATTTCCGCTGCCACGGGCGCTATGGCGTTGGTAATGGTGACGCTGGTGAAAGAGCACGGCCTGGACTACTTATTGGCGGCCACCATCCTTGCCGGTGTGCTCCAGGTGTTGGCTGGTTTTCTGCGCCTTGGCCAGCTCATGCAGTTTGTCTCTCGTTCCGTGGTGACAGGTTTTGTGAATGCGCTGGCAATTTTGATTTTCATGGCGCAACTGCCAGAGCTGACCAATGTCACTTGGCATGTTTATGCCATGACCGCCGCAGGGCTTGCCATCATCTACGGCTTGCCCTTTGTCACCAAAGCTGTGCCATCCCCCTTGGTCGCCATCATCGTTTTAAGCATCGCTTATGTGGTTCTCGGTCTGGACATTCGCACGGTTGGCGATATGGGCGCACTGCCTGATAGCCTGCCGAGCTTCTTCATCCCCAACGTCCCCTTCACTTGGGAGACACTGCAAATCATCTTGCCGTACTCAGCTACCCTGTGTGTCGTGGGTCTGCTCGAATCGCTTATGACGGCCACCATCGTGGATGACATGACAGACACCACCAGCAATAAAGACCGTGAATGCGTGGGCCAAGGTATCGCCAACATCGCTACAGGCTTTGTGGGTGGTATGGCCGGTTGCGCCATGATTGGTCAATCGGTCATCAATGTGAAGTCTGGGGGACGAGGGCGTTTGTCTACGCTGACTGCTGGTGTGGTGTTGTTGGTATTGGTTGTTTTTCTAGGCGACTGGGTGAAACAGATTCCCATGGCCGCTTTGGTTGCAGTCATGGTGATGGTGTCCATTGGCACCTTCAACTGGCGGTCTATTAAAGATTTGGTAACCCATCCAAAAACATCCAGCGTTGTGATGCTCGCTACTGTCGTTGTGACTGTTGCAACCCATGACTTGGCCAAAGGCGTGCTGACCGGTGTTCTGTTATCCGGTGTTTTCTTCGCCTATAAAGTTCGCCGGATTCTTGAAGTCACGTCAAGCCTCAGCCCAGATGCCCAAACACGAACCTATGTTGTCTCCGGGCAGGTGTTTTTTGCGTCTTCCGAGGCATTTGTCGCCAAGTTTGACTATCTGGAAAAGCTGGAGCGCATCTGCATCAATGTGAGTCAGACACGGTTTTGGGACTTGACCTCGATAGAGGCGCTTGACCGGGTGGTGCTAAAGCTGCGCCGTGGAGGCACCCAAGTAGAGGTGCAGGGGCTGGATACCAGTAGTGCTGAATTAGTGGAACAGTTCGCGTTTTATCCAAAAAGCGAAAGCACAAATTACGTGAAGTTGCATTGATTTCTATCTTCGGCGCTGGGTTCGCCGACACCAAACATTATTTATTGCTGAGTGTCTGCTTTTGGCCGACTACGGCCTCGCCCCAGCCCAACCCCACCAAAACCCACCCACCCCAGTGCGATACCCCCGCGCTGCTACGATCGCGCCCCTATGCCTTCCCAGCCCTCCATGCACTTCCAGCCCGGCCCCTTGCGCGGCGGCTTGATCGTGGGCTGGGGTGGGGT
>JAGODZ010000009.1 GCA_017997975.1 Rhodoferax sp. | reverse complement strand
CCGCTGGGGCCTTCGCTGTCGGGCAAAAACTTCTTGCTCAAGGCAATGGCGGAGCTGGACAGGCGCGCCAGGGTTTTGTCACCGGCGGCGTCAAAGTCAGCGCGGCCGAGTTGGTCAGCGGTTAAGGCGATGGCGGTTTCAGCATCAGGCACGCGCAACAAGGCTTCGGCCAAACGCATCAACGCCAACCCTTCGGCGCTGGAAATAGGGTATTCCTTGAGCAGGCTTTCCATGGCCCAAAACGGCGGTGGATTTTTGCGCACGGCTTGCACCCAAGGGGTGGCGGCCTTGGCGGCGGCCGCCCAATCCAAGGCGCGGTCTAGGCCTCCCAGGTGATGGGAGACGACTTGGTTCTCGGGGCGGTAGGGGTTGGGCAGGCGCATGACAATTCCATCAAAGAGGGGTGAAGTCGCTATTCTTTGCCATGGGCGACTTCATTTTTAACTAATATTTAGCCGTTTATTAGACAAACATTCACCGCCCACCCCGGCGAGGTGGGGGTGCGCGCCAGGCGGCCTCTTGAGTCGCCCGGCGCGCTCAGCGCCAAGCGCGGGTTTAGCGCGCGCCGTTCTTTCGCATCAGCGTGCTTTTGCCGAACAGGCTCTCGATCAGGTCCACGGCCAGTTCAGCGGTTTGGTTGCGCACATCCAGGGCTGGGTTGAGCTCGACCAAATCCAGGGACGCCATGCGCCCCGTGTCGGCAATCATTTCCATGCACAACTGCGCCTCACGGTACGTGGGGCCGCCGCGCACGGTGGTGCCCACGCCGGGGGCAATGGTGGGGTCCAAGAAGTCGACATCCAAACTGACGTGCAAGTGGGTGGCGTCGTCCACGCCGGCCAAGGCCAGCTCCATGGCGTGGCGCATGCCCATCTCGTCAATAAAGCGCATGTCAAACACCTCGATGCCCATGTCGTGCACCATGCGCTTCTCGCCTTCGTCCACGCTGCGAATGCCAATTTGGCGAATGTCTTTGGCGTTGATGGCTGGAATGTGCCCGCCGATTTCGATCAAACCTTGAGGGCCATGCCCGCACAGGCAGGCCACTGGCATGCCGTGGATGTTGCCGCTGGGGGTGAGCGTGGCGGTGTTGAAGTCGGCGTGGGCGTCAAACCAAAGCACACGCAGCTTCTTGCCGGTGTCGCGGCAGTGCTTGGCCACCGCGCTGATGGAGCCAATGCCCAGGCAGTGGTCGCCCCCGAGCATGATGGGCAGGCGGCCGTCTTGGAGTTCGGCGACCATGGCGTCATGCAGCACTTGGTTCCACTTCACCACCTCGGGCAAGTGACGAAAGCCGTTTACCGCCGGTTGCCAAGGGTTGGCGGGGCCATCCAAGTTGCCACAGTCTTTGACGTCCAGGCCAAACTGCGCAATGGCTTGGGCCAGTCCGGCCACACGCAGGGCATCCGGGCCCATGCGAGCACCCAAGGTGCCCGCACCGATGTCAGTGGGCACGCCAATCAGGCTGACGCCGCCGGGGGCGAGAGAGGGTGATGCGTGGGTAGTCATGCCATGGTTGCGGTGACCGCAGCTTGAGTGAAGGAAGCGACCGCGTGGGCCGGGCGAATCAGGCCGAACAAATCTTTGGGGTTGGCCAGCTCAGGGATCAAGGAGATCGCTTGCCCGATACCCAGCGCCAGCGCCGTGTCGCGCATGAACCGCAGGGCTGAATAATCTTCCAGCGCAAAGCCCACCGAGTCAAACACGGTAACTTGCTGCGCATCGGCCCGACCGGCCACCTGGCCACTGAGCACTTGCCACAGTTCTGTCACGGCAAAGTCAGCGGGCAGGTGCTGCAAATCGCCTTCAATGCGGGTTTGGGGCTCGTACTCGACAAACACCGACGCGCCCAGCAACACGCCGGGGTGCAACTCAGTCTTGCCGGGGCAATCGCCCCCGACGCCGTTGATGTGCATGCCGGGCTCAATCAGGTCCGGCGTGAGGATGGTGGCGTTGGTTTTGTCGGCGGTGACGGTGGTCACGATGTCGGCACCGCGCACGGCCTGGGCAATGCTGGTGCAAGCCGTCATTCGCAGCGCGGTGTGGCTGAGGTTGCGGATCAGCTTGGCGGTGGCCTCGGGGTCGGTGTCATACACACAGATTTCCTCAATGCCCAGCAAGTGGTGAAGCGCCAGCGCTTGAAACTCGCTTTGCGCGCCGTTGCCAATCAAGGCCATGCGTTTGCTGCCCGGGCGCGCCAAAGCGCGTGCAGCGACTGCCGACATGGCGGCGGTGCGCAAAGCGGTGGTCAGGGTGAGTTCGCTCAACAACTCAGGAATGCCGGTGTCCACATCAGCGAGCACGCCAAACGCCATCACGGTGGGCAAGCCCACGCGGTGGTTTTTGGGGTGGCCGTTGACGTACTTGAAGGCGTAAGTCTTGGCGTCTGCAATGGGCATGAGTTCGATGACGCCTTCCGTCGAGTGGCTGGCCACGCGCGCGCATTTGTCAAAGTCTTCCCAGCGAAGGTAGTCGGCTTGGATGTAGTCGGCCATGCGGCTCAAGGCCACGGGAGCGCCCAGCTTGTTCACAATAGCGGCCACATCTTGGGCACTGAGAAACTGGGTGAGGACGGAAGGTGTGGTGATCATGGTGAGGTGCTCGGTAATGAGTCACCAGTGTCGCCAAATTCAATGGCAATGTATATCGTCAACAATGCTTGCTTTGTGGCATTTATTTGTCATTTAGTCAGCATAAAGTGACAATTTAACCCATTCGTTGCCTTTATGCTCCTACAGCCCAACGACCTGTCGCTTTACCGCCGCCACCCTCTATGTCTCGCCTGACCGCCAATTTACTGCTGATTTTTGTTGCCTTGATTTGGGGCTCGGCCTTTGTGGCGCAGAGCCTGGGCATGGACCATATTGGGCCGATGACGTTCACGGGCGTGCGCTTCTTGATGGGCGCTGTGGTGGTGGCACCCCTCATGGCGTGGGAATGGCGCAAGTTGCGACGCCAAGCAAGGCCGCTCCAACGCCGGGACGGCTTCACCATTGCGGGGCTGGGCGGTTTGCTGCTGTTGGGGGCAGCCCTGCAACAAATCGGCATTGTCAGCACCACGGTCACCAACGCCGGTTTTTTAACCGCGTTGTACGTGCCCTTGGTGCCGCTGTTGAGCTGGATGCTGCTGCGCCAACGGCCCCATTGGTCCGCTTGGCCTTCGGCGCTGGCGTGTCTGGGGGGTGCTTATTTGCTGTCAGGCGTGCAGTCTTTGTCGTTCTTGCAAGGCGATGCCTGGGTGCTCGCCTCGACCTTACCTTGGGCGCTGCATGTGCTGCTGATTGGCCGCGTGGCGGATCGGTTGTCCGCCCCGTTTTTGGTGGCGGGCGGCCAGTTCTTGGTGTGCGGCGTGCTGGCCAGTGCGTGGGCATTGGCCTTTGAGCCCGTGAGCTGGGACAGCTTGGCGGCGGCGCGTTGGCCACTCATTTACACCGGTGTGCTGTCGGTTGGCGTGGCCTTTACCCTGCAAGTGGTGGCGCAACGCTTTGCGCAGGCCACCGATGCGGCGATTTTGCTGTCGGCAGAAACCTTGTTTGCCGCGCTCTTTGGTTATTTGCTGATGAACGAGCGCCTCACGGCGGCGGGTCTGCTGGGATGTGGGCTGATTTTGGTGAGCATGCTGAGCGTGCAGTTGCTGCCTTTGGTGCCCGTCATGTACCGGCGGGCCGCTGCCAACCGGGGCCGCTCGCCTGGCGTCAAGCCCGGTTAGACCTTGGACCCGATGCCCGGTGAAGCCGACGTCGCCAACCGGTACCAACCCCTCATTTTTCACACGCCATTGCCCTTGAATCAGCAGCCCACCACCATCATCATCCCCTATGGACGCCACCGACCAACAACTCATCTCCCTTTTGCGAAAAGACGCCCGCACCCCTGTGGCCACTTTGGCGACTAAGCTGGGCGTGTCGCGCGGCACGGTGACCAACCGCGTGACCAAACTAGAAGACGCAGGGGTCATCGTCGGCTACACCGTGCGCCTGCGCCCGGACGCCCAACCCAGTGAGATCAGTGCCTGGATGAGCATTGCGGTCGAAGGCAATGAGACCCGCGCCGTCATTGCCAGCTTGTTGGGCGAGCCTGGCGTGGCCACCTTGCACGACACCAATGGCCGCTGGGATTTGCTGGCCGAGTTGCGGGCGGGCAACCTGTCTGAGTTGTCCCAAGTGCTGGAGCGGATTCGTTTGATTCGCGGCATCAGCAACACCGAGACCAGCATTCACCTGGAAACCTACCGCCTGTCATGACCGACGCCTACCCTGACCTTGACCGCATCGACCTGAAGATTCTGGATGCTTTGCAGCGCGATGGGCGCATCTCCAACCTCAAGCTCTCAGAAACCGTGGCCTTGTCGCCCACCGCCGTGCTGGCGCGGGTGCAGCGGCTGACCAAAGAGGGTTACATCTTGGGTTACGAGGCGCGTTTGAACCCGCTCAAACTCGGTGCCGGGCTGATGGTGTTTGTGGAGGTGCTGCTGGACCGCACCACACCCAATGTGTTTGACGCCTTCAAAGCCGCCGCCCAAGTGCGTTCTGAGATCATGGAATGCCACATGGTGGCCGGCGGTTTTGACTACTTGCTCAAGACCCGCATGTTGGACATGAACGCCTACCGCGAGTTTGCGGGCACCGTGCTGTGGCAATTGCCCGGCGTGCGCGAAACCCGCACCTATGCCGTGATGGAAGAGGTCAAAAACTCCACCCGCCTGCCCCTGCGTTGAAGCAATCGCCGCGCCGACACGCCGCCCAGCCGGTCTTGCCCTGGGCACACGTCTTGCGCACAATCGGCGCTCCACCCTCTTAAGGAGTCACCATGAAACTGCGTCACCCCCTCTTGCTCACCCTGGCCTTGGCGGCCAGCGCCCTGAGCGTCTCGGCACAAACCATGAAACCCGGTCTGTGGGAAATGAAGAGCAAGATGAGCACCAGCTCGGGCGAGATGGAAAAAGCCATGGCCTTGGCGCAAAAGGAAATGGCCAAAATGCCCGCCGACCAGCGCAAGATGATGGAAGACATGCTGGCCCAGCAGGGCATGAAGATGGACGTCGGCACGGGGGCCACCAGCCTCAAGTTGTGCATGACACCGGAGATGGTGGCGCGCAACGAGGTGGCCGTGCAAGACGGTGACTGCAAGCAAACCCTGTTGCCCCGCGTGGGCAACACCATGAAGTTCACCCTCGTCTGCACCCAGCCTCCGTCCACCGGAGAAGGTCAAATCACCTTTGTGAGCCCCGAGGCTTACACCATGAAAATGCAAGTCAAAACCCCCGTCAAGGGAAAAACCGAGACGATGGCGATGGAGTCCAGCGCTCAATTTCTGTCCACCCACTGTGGCGCGATCAAGCCTCTCGGGGTTCCAGGCCAGTAGACCAGCCCGCCGGGTGGGCTAAGAGCGCCCCCCAAAAATGGCAGACCCCACGCGCACCAGGGTGCTGCCCGCTTGAATCGCCGCTTCGAGGTCGGCACTCATGCCCATCGAGACGGTGTCCAAATCTAAACCCTCTTTATTTAATGCATCAAATAGGGCTCTAACCCTTGTCAGTACTGCGCAAGCAGCTACAAAATCAGGAGCAGGCTCAGGAATGCACATGAGGCCTCTCAAGCGCAAACCGGGCAGCAAAGCCACTTGTTGCGCCAACGCCAGCGCATCGGCTGGGGACACGCCAGATTTGTTCTCGCCTGCATCCACGTTGACCTGAATGCACACCTGCAACGGTGCCTTGTCCGAGGGGCGTTGCTCACTCAAACGCTGGGCAATTTTGAGGCGATCGACGGTGTGCACCCAGTCAAAGTGCTCAGCGACCAGCCGGGTCTTGTTGCTTTGAATGGGGCCAATGCAATGCCATTCGATGGGCAAATCACGCAAGGCCGCGATTTTCTCAACACCCTCTTGAATGTAGTTCTCACCAAACGCCCGCTGTCCCGCCCGGAATGCCTCGGCAACAGCCGTGGCGGGGAAGGTCTTGGAGACGGCCAGCAAACTCACCTCGGTAGCGCGGCGCCCCGCCGCGTGGCAGGCGGCCGCCATGCGATCAAGAACGGTTTGGAGCTGGGTTTCAATCGTGGTCATAATTGACGCAAGCGTAACAAAGTACAGGGAGCTTTCGTGGACATCACCCAATTGCTGGCATTCAGCGTCAAAAACAAGGCGTCTGACCTGCACCTTTCTGCCGGCCTGCCGCCGATGATCCGCGTGCACGGTGACGTGCGACGCATCAATGTGGAACCGCTGGACAGCAAGGCCGTCCATGCCATGGTGTACGACATCATGAGCGACGGGCAGCGCAAGATGTTTGAAGAATTTCTGGAGATTGACTTTTCGTTTGAGATTGACGGGCTGGCGCGTTTTCGGGTGAACGCGTTCAACCACCAACGCGGCCCCGGCGCGGTGTTTCGAACCATTCCGAGCAAAATTTTGACGTTGGAGCAGCTCAACGCCCCCAAAATTTTTGCCGATCTCGCGCTCAAACCGCGTGGTTTGGTGTTGGTCACCGGCCCCACCGGCTCCGGCAAGTCCACCACGCTGGCCGCCATGGTGAACTTTTTGAATGAGACCGAGTTTGGCCACATCCTCACCGTTGAAGACCCGATTGAGTTCGTGCACGAGTCCAAGAAGTGCCTGGTCAACCAACGCGAGGTCGGGCCGCACACCCTGAGTTTCGCAGCCGCCCTGCGCTCCGCCTTGCGGGAAGACCCGGACGCCATTTTGGTGGGCGAGATGCGTGACCTAGAAACCATTCGCCTGGCCATGACGGCGGCAGAAACAGGCCACCTGGTGTTTGGCACGCTGCACACCTCCAGTGCCGCCAAGACGATTGACCGGATCATTGACGTGTTTCCGGCTTCTGAGAAAGAAATGGTGCGCGCCATGTTGTCCGAGTCTTTGCAAGCGGTCATCTCTCAAACCCTGTGCAAAACCAAAGATGGTCAAGGCCGGGTCGCAGCGCATGAAATCATGCTGGGCACCAGCGCCATTCGCAACCTGATTCGCGAAGCCAAAGTGGCGCAGATGTACTCCAGCATTCAGACCGGCAACAGTGTCGGCATGCAAACGCTGGACCAAAACCTGAGCGATCTGGTCAAACGCAACATCATCAGCCCGGCTGAGGCACGTGCCAAAGCGAAAATTCCCGAGAACTTTCCCGGTTAAAGCATGCCACTTACCGCGAATCATGCATGAATTGCGTTCTGGCGGTGATGCGCTGGCGACTGCAACGGGTGCACGACACGCACGAATCGGGGCTGGCGCCCCCGACAGGCCACGTCACTGGCTGGGATGATCACCTCCCGGCTCGCTGATCCAGCATCACCCACATCACGCCAACAACGCAGAGACAATCCACCCCATGGAACGCGATCAAGCCACCAAATTTATCAACGACTTGCTCAAGCTGATGGTCAGCCGCAATGGCAGCGACCTGTTCATCACCGCCGATTTCCCGCCCGCCATCAAGGTGGATGGCAAGGTCACCAAGGTGTCCGCCCAACCGCTGAACGGCGTTCACACCCTGTCTTTGGCGCGTTCGGTCATGAGCGACAAGCAGGTGGCCGAGTTTGAACGCACCAAAGAATGTAACTTTGCCATTGCCCCATCGGGGGTCGGTCGGTTTCGGGTGAATGCGTTCATCCAGCAAGGCAAGGTCGGCATGGTGCTTCGCGTCATTCCACTGAGCCTGCCCACCATTGATGGCTTGGGCGTTCCCCAAATTCTCAAAGAAGTGGTGATGGCGAAACGGGGCTTGTGCATCGTGGTGGGTGCCACCGGTTCTGGCAAATCAACCTCGCTGGCGGCGATGGTGGATTGGCGCAACGACAACTCGTTTGGCCACATCATCACCATTGAAGACCCGATTGAGTTTGTGCACCCGCACAAGAATTGCGTCGTCACCCAGCGCGAAGTGGGCCTAGACACCGACAGCTGGGGTGCGGCTTTGAAGAACACCTTGCGCCAAGCCCCGGATGTGATCCTGATGGGGGAAATTCGCGACCGGGAAACCATGGAGCATGCGGTTGCCTTTGCGGAAACAGGGCATTTGTGCCTCGCCACCCTGCACGCCAATAGCGCTAACCAAGCGTTGGACCGCATCATCAACTTCTTTCCCGAAGAGCGTCGGTCCCAGCTGCTGATGGACTTGTCCCTCAATCTGAAGGCCATGGTGTCACAACGTCTGGTTCCCAAGCAAAACAGCAAGGGCCGCACGGCGGTGGTTGAAATCATGCTGAACACGCCCCTGATCTCCGATCTGATCTTCAAAGGGGATGTCTCCGAGATCAAAGCGATCATGAAGAAGAGTCGAAATCTGGGCATGCAGACCTTCGACCAAGCGCTGTTCGATGCTTATGAGAACAACACGATCACCTACGAAGACGCGCTTCGCAACGCCGACTCACTCAACGATTTGCGTTTGCAGATCAAACTCAACAGTCAGCGCGGAAAAATCCAGAACCCTGGCGCTAGCACCGACAACTTTGCCATCGTTTGACGATCGAATGACTACACAACCACTCCCCACCAAAAACTATGACATCACGCCCGCCCGCCGGGTCGCCTTTCTGGGCTTGGGTGTCATGGGCGCGCCCATGGCATCCCACTTGCATCTTGCAGGCCATCAAGTCACGGTGTACAACCGAACCGCTTCAAAATCAATAGCATGGTGCACAGATTTTGCAAGGGCTAGCGGCTCAAAGCGTGCAGAAACGCCAAGACTTGCCGCAACGGATGCTGACTTCGTTTTCTGCTGCGTGGGCAATGATGACGATCTGCGCAGTGTCACCCTCGGTGCCGATGGCGCTTTTGCGGGCATGAAACCGGGGGCGATTTTTATCGACCACACCACGGCATCGGCCAGTGTGGCGCGGGAACTGTATGGGGCGGCCCAAAATATCGGACTGCAGTTCATGGATGCACCCGTCTCTGGAGGCCAGGCCGGTGCCGAAAATGGCATGCTGACCGTGATGTGTGGCGGAGATCAGTCGGCCTTCGATGCCGTTCAGCCGGTGGCCATGGCCTTTTCTCGCGCCTTCACACGGCTCGGCGAGAGCGGTGCTGGGCAACTCGCGAAAATGGTGAATCAGATTTGTATTGCAGGCTTGGTGCAAGGACTCAGCGAAGCGATTGCGTTTGGCCAGCATGCCGGCTTGGACATGAACCAAGTGCTCGATGTGATCGGTAAGGGGGCCGCGCAAAGCTGGCAACTCGACAACCGGGGAAAAACCATGGTGGCCGACCAGTTTGAATTTGGCTTTGCCGTGGACTGGATGAGAAAGGACTTGGGCTTGGTGCTAGAAGAGGCCAAACGAAACGGCTCACGCTTGCCGGTTACTGCCTTGGTGGATCAGTTTTATGCGGACATCCAACAGATGGGCGGCCACCGCTGGGACACATCTAGCCTCGTGAAGCGGCTGCGATAGTGGTGGATACGCTTGGGAATGCAAGGCACCCCTCGCTCTGGCCCTGCCAGTGATCAGGGTTGGGTTGGAGCAGGCGTCGATGCGGGTGCTGGCGAAATGGCTTTCAACTCGTCTTCGCTGATGATCTCCAGTATCCGAACCACTTTCATCACCCCCCCCGTGCCGCTGATAATTTCGGTCGCACGCGTGGCTTCACGCTGGGTGACGCGACCCATCACATAAACGGTTCCCCGCTCAGTCACCACCTTGAAAGCGTTGGAAAACAGGTCTTTGGCATCCAGCAAACTGGCTTTCACTTTGCCGGTGACCAATGAATCGGACGCCCGCTGCGTCAGCGTGGAACTTCCCAATACGCCCAACTCATTGACGATAGAGCGCACGTTTTCTACGCCAGCGACCACCCGCTCAACACGCTGTTTGTCCTGTTCGCTGGGCACTTCTCCCGTCAACAACACCTGGCGGTTGTAGCTCGTGACATTCACATGAACACGCTCGCCTAAATTTTCATTGATGCGACTGTTGGCACGCAACTCAATGCCTTCGTCCTCCACCTGCGAGCCTGAGGTGCGACGGTCAGAGGCCATCATGCCGCCAACAAAAGCACCCCCGATCATCAAGGGCGCACAGGCACTCAATGCGCCCGCCAGAGACACCACCGCCAGCAGCAAAGTCACCCGTTTTTGAACCCTGAACGTCATCATTAATTTTCCTGATCACCAAGCAATTGGGCATCCACCGCATCACAAATGCAGTGCAAGGACAGAAGATGCACCTCTTGCACGCGCGCCGTACGGTCGTGTGGCACACAAATGTGGACGTCGGTGTCTTTCAACGCCTGCATCATTTTTCCGCCACCCCGTCCCGTCAACCCCACCACCACCATTTCACGCTCGTGAGCCGCTTCAATGGCGGCCAGCACGTTGGCCGAATTACCGCTGGTCGAAATGGCCAGCAAAACATCACCGGGTTGACCCAACGCCCGCACTTGACGCGAAAAAATCACGCTGAAGTCGTAGTCATTGCCAATGGCCGTGATGATGGAGCTGTCCGTGGTGAGCGCGATGGCCGCCAGCTCAGGGCGCTCCCGTTCGTAACGCCCCACAAACTCCGCCGCAAAGTGCTGGGCGTCAGCGGCCGAGCCCCCGTTGCCACAGGCCAGCACTTTGCCGCCACTGGTGACGCAGGTCAACATGGCTTGCACAGCGGCTGCAATGGGTTTGCTCAAGACTTGCGCGGACTGGTATTTCAAGTCCGCGCTGTCGATAAAGTTTTGTTCTATACGTTGCTCTAGCATGGTTGAATGATACCCGCCCCCTTGAACGACAGTGCTCACGCCGCCTCAAACGCCGCGCGCAGCCACTCAATTTGCCCCTGCTCCAAAAGCACCACATCAAAGCGACACGGCGGTAGCTCGCGTAACTGCATCAAATAGTGACGGGCGGCAAACACAATGCGGCGCTGTTTCACCGGGCTCACGCTGGCCGCAGCGCCCCCATGGGAGGCACTCTTGCGCTGGCGAACCTCAACAAACACCACGGTCGCGTCGGGGGCGCGCATGATGAGATCAATTTCCCCGCCACCCCGTCCGGGCGTTCGATAATTGCGTTCCAATAAGCGCAGGCCGGCCTGCTGGAGATGGCGCAGCGCGGCGTCTTCCGCAGCGTCCCCTGTTTGTTTGCTGGTACGTGCCTGGATGAACGCCTTGATGAGAGGAAAAACCATTGATTTCTACTTACGCCTCCGCTTTGATTGCCGCCCAGGATGCCGCCGGTGGACAGAATTATCCGCCCGGCGCCTTGTACGTGGTGGCCACGCCCATTGGCAATCTTGCTGACGTGACCTTGCGTGCACTCCAGGTCTTAAAAATCGTCGATGTCGTGGCCTGTGAGGACACGCGGCACACCCAAGCCCTGCTGCGCGCCTATGGGATTGAGAAATCAGCCTCTCAACTACTGGCGGTGCACCAGCACAACGAAGCAGAGGCCGCCCAAGCCGTGATCGCTCGTTTGCACCAAGGCCAACGCGTGGCCTACGTCAGTGACGCCGGCACCCCGGCCATCAGTGACCCGGGTGCACGATTGGTCGAGGCGGTTCGAGGGGTTGGTCTGCGCGCCCTGCCCTTGCCCGGCGCCAGCAGCGTGACCTCCGCCTTGAGCGTGGCCGGCATCACGAATGGTGGCGCAGAACAAGGCACGTTTGTGTTCACTGGCTTCTTACCCTCCAAGTCAAGCGAGCGTGCGACGGCGGTGCTTGCCCTGGCCAGCGAAACCCGCTCCGTGGTATTGCTCGAAGCCCCGCACCGCATTGAAGCCCTTGCCACCGCCTTGGCTGTCTTGGGGGAGCGCACGCTCACCGTTGGGCGTGAGCTGACGAAGCAATTTGAAGAGATCGCCAGTGTGGCCGCTCAGGACTTCTCCGCCTGGCTGAAAGCGGACGCCAACCGTTGTCGTGGGGAATTTGTGCTGGTATTGCACCCCGTTGAGGGCGTGGTCGAGGTTGGCCCCGAGCACCGTATTCTCAAGCTGTTGCTGGAAGAGTTGCCACTCAAAACAGCCGTCAAACTCACCGCTGACATCACCGGTGCCTCGCGCAACGTGCTTTACGACACGGCACTCGCATGGAAAAAAGAAGCATCAGGCAGCGCGCCCGACTGAACCACTCCTTAAACGGCGGCCTCTTGGTGAAGGTGGCGCTTCACGCCGCTAAGCGTTTGCAACATGGTGGGTGATATTTGCCCTGCACGGATCACCTGTCCACCCCGACGACTGGCGAACGCCTGTGCCGACGTGTCGCTAGAGAATGCGGGCAAATTGCCGGCCCGCATGGGGCCGACGGCGTCAGAGCCGTGAACATAGAACGCAGACGGCGCGTGGATCCACTCACTCGTCGCAGAATCACGAACGTACTGGGCCGCGACACTTGCCAAGTTTCGCCCGGCGGTATACCGCCCCACATCCTGTAAATAGGTAAATAACGACAGCGGCGAGTCAAAAAACTGCGTATCCCCATCGTCAAAGACAATTTGCGCCGCCCACTCGGGCGAGCGAGACGGGAACATGCCACACACCGGGCAGCGCGCATCCGCAGGCACCGCCCGGGGCGCCAGCAACGCGATTCCCCACGCGGGGTCAAACGGAAGCAGCGGGGCGACCACGCAATAGTCATCGGTGACGGCCAGCAAGGGGGCGTCACCTGAGATTTTTCTGAGCGCGATCGCAGCCGCACCACCGCCTACAAAAAGACAGCCGACCACCAGCCACTGACGCCGAGTGAGCTTGCGAGATCGCACGGTACCCCCTTACATCCGGGTGTCGTTCAGCGCACCGCCACTCAGGTCCACCATATTGGGGGTCACCTCCGCGTAGCGCAACAATTTGCCGCCCCACTTTGCGATAAACGCCTGAGCATCACTCTCCAGTGAAAAGCTGGCAATGGTGGGGCCCATGGACCCGTTGCGCTTGGCTCCCAGCACAAAAAGACCTTGCGTTGCATCCATCCAGTTTCCCCGAGGTTGGTCCCAATCCGCTTTGCCCATGTCTTGAACATAGACCGCTACCACCTTGCGAACTTGCTCGGGCTGCAACAAGGTGTTGAACATCTCCACCGTATCGCACATAAAAATCGGCTCTGCGGCGTCCGCATAGAAGATCTGTGCTTTGGGGCCAGGGTAGTCGGCCAGCAACATGCCATCCAGCTCACAGGTGGTTGCAGAACCGATCTCCACCGGAGCTAAGGCTTTGACGCCCCCGGCAGGTTCGCTGCAACCCAATAACGCCGCGACCAACGCCAGCACGGCAAACCCGACCAACGGACGGTGCCCAACACCGACGCTCAAGGACGAACACAGTTTCATCATGATTTAAATCTCCAACGGGCCAGCACCAGTGGCACCACAATCCACGCCAGCATCACCAAGCCCATCAAACTGGGCTGGGCCAGCGAGGGAGGAACAATGCTGCCTAATCCGTACATAGACCGAACATCTTCCAGTGAGAAAACATTGAGGATGCGAAACACATCGGCTGGGTTGAGTAAGAGCAAGTAGGCAAAGGCATCCCCACCATACGACCCCCCGGTTGCCACCAGTGCCCCCAACAGCAGCAGGTCAAACACCAGCACAAAGAAGAACCACAGGGCAATGGCGAGACCCGACGCCCGAGTGCGCTCACGGGCCACCACCGACATGAACACGGCCAAACTCAAAAAGGCCAAGCCCAAAAGCACAGAACTGAACATGAAGCCCAAGTAGTGAAACAGGCCAGGCCAGCCGAATTGCACAAACAACAGCACGGCAACCAACCCAAAGCCGACCAGGGTAGACAAGGTCAGCGCGGCGGCCAAGCCCAAGTACTTTCCGAGCAGCAACTCAAGGCGAGTAATGGGCAGCGCCAACAAGAGATCAAGCGACCCGCGTTCACGCTCGCCAACAATCGCATCGAACCCCAGCAACAGGGCAATCAGGGGAATCAAATAAATCACCAGACTGACCAAACTGGTGATGGTGAACTCAATGGAACGCAGCCCCAGTTGGCCCTGTTGGGCACCGCCAAAATAAGTAATGACCAATGAAAAGACGGTAAACACCAGCGCGACTGCAAGTACCCAGCGATTGCGCAAACGATCTCGAAATTCTTTGACGGCGAGGGTCAGGATTTGTGTGATTTCCATGGTGAAGCCTCAGTCCGAAAATCCAAAAAAAACATCTTCCAGAGAAGCCTCCTTGATATCCAAGTCCAGTAAATTAGAACCCAGTGCTGTGAGCGCACCCAAAACCAACATCTTGCTCTGACGAGGACAATTCACGCGAAGGCCCTCCTCGGTGACCTCACAAGTGACCTCACGCAAAGGGGCCAAGGCCGCACGAGCAGAGGCCACGTGGTCCGGCGACAGCCGCACCATCACACTCAATGGCAAGTGCATCTGATCGCGCAATGCCTGCACACTGCCCAGCGCCTGAATCTTCCCAGAGGCCATGATGGCAAGGCGATCCACCCGCTCCTGCAACTCCGCCAGAATGTGCGACGAAATAATCACGGTCACGCCCGAACTTTGCAGCTCACGTAAGGTCGCATAGAAGTCACGAATCGCCTGCGGATCCAATCCATTGGTCGGTTCATCCAAGAAAAGAACCTGCGGAGAACCCAACAAGGTTTGAGCAAAGCCCAGCCGTTGACGCATTCCTTTTGAGTACTCGCGCAAGGGACGGTCCACCGCGTGCTCCAAGCCAACCCGGGCCAGGGCCGGTTGACACTGGGTCAGCGGTGCGCCCTTCAATTTGGCAAAAAAACGCAGGGTTTCGAGCCCAGTCAAGTTGTCATAGAGGACCACATTTTCTGGCAAGTAGCCAATATGCCGGCGGGCTTTCCTGAAATCACGGCCGCGCACCGAAGCGCCACCCACAAGAATCTCACCTGCAGTGGGTTCGATCAGACCCAGCATCATTTTGAAAAGCGTGCTCTTTCCAGCCCCGTTGTGGCCGATAAGGCCAAAAATCTCGCCTCGCTGAACCGTCAGGTCAACGCCATCCACAGCGTGTAAGGCACCGTAATGCTTGGCAACGCCGAGTGCCTCGATCGCGGCCGTTTTAGTGCTTGTCACGCCATTCACTCCATTGTTTATTGTTGGGCTTCATGTGGGGTTTTGGGTCAACCACACTGGGAACGCGCAGCACCGGGAATTGGTGAGCCACCAAACGCAGGGCCTGCACGGCGGGACTTGCCATCAAGAGCTTGATGCTGGGGTAACGCCATGTCAACCGGTCCACCATGTCGTTGGCTTCGTAGGGCACATCACCAAAACCGTTACCGTCGCGATCCCACCCCAGGTAATTGCTCCAATAGTTCCCACTCTCAGCACCCCAGGTTTCGTCTCGCGTTCCGACATAACGAACCTGGGTCTGGTTGCCAATGAAGTCATTGCCCTCGACAACGTTTCTCTTCACGCCGGCAGACAGATGCGCGCCCACCTGATTGTTCACCACCAGATTGCCGGTCAAACGAACGTACTCGACGTCATAAATAAAGAAGCCCCGCACATTGCCGGAGACCACGTTGTTCTCAACCACCGAATCCTGCACCGAACGCAGCATGATGCCGTGGTCAGAATTTCCCCAGGCCCGGTTGCCACGCACCGTCTGCTCACGCACTTCCATGAGTGCTAGGCCGCCACGGTTGTAGTAGGTTTCATTGTCTTCCCACACGTTGTAGTAAGACGTCATGTAGTGCGTACCGTAGCGGCTGTGATGCAGCTTGTTGCCCCGGAACGTGGCATGGTGCGAGACATCGACGTAAAGCGCATCGCGCACAAAGCTGATGTTGTTGTCAATGATTTGCGCACCCTGGGTGTTGTAGAGCTGAATGCCGTTGCCGCGCTGTGCCGAATTGAAGTCGCGTTTGCCGGTGATGGTGTTGCCTTCAATGCGCACATCCTTCACCTTCTCGATCCACAGACCGAACAAGTTGTAGGTGAGGTCGCAGTGCCGCACGACGGCGCGGTGCGCGCCCGGATAGAGATAAATACCCGCGTTCTGGTTCTGAAGGCTAGCGCCCGAGTCGCGCACGATCAAGCCTTCAATCGTGACATCCGGCGCGGTGACACGAATAGTGTCCGCGTGGTTGCCGCCACTGAGCGTTGGGCGACCAATACCGCGCAGTGTCAATGGCTTGTCAATCCGAAAGTTGCCTTCGTACAGGCCCCGTTCGATTTCCAACACATCACCCACTTTGGCGGCATCAATGGCGGCTTGCAGCGAGGTTCCAGGCTTGATTCGCAGTGTGCTGGCGTGGGCGCTGCCCAGCATGACCGCCAGCATCAGGGTCCATAGTTTGATCATCAACAGGTCAGACAATCAACATGCCCAGCGCCTTGAGGACCAAGAAAAATACCGCGCCGATCATCAGGTTTTTGAAACCCACATAGCTCATCATGTCCATCACGCCCGCCGCACGGTAATTGCCGCGCCACCAAGGACCGTCCTTGACGTAGCGACGGCCCGACAGCCGAATCAACACTTCATACACACTCCAACCAAACCACCATCCAATGATGGCACCGGACGAGAGCGTCCCCATCGCCGTCATGACCCACGCCACCGTAGCGGCGACCGCCAAGGAGAACCCCGCGATCTGCAGCGCACGCTGGCTGTGCCAACCCTCGGCGCTCCAAGGCCAGAAGTGGTCGCGCGCTTCCATGATGATCCACTTCAGGCTCGACTCACCCGCTTTGTGCCAAGGTGCTACCGGCTCTGTCGGCATACGGGGGTCAGGGCCCTTGGCCGCTTTGGCGCTGATTTGCTCGGTGAAACTGGCTGCCGGATGAATCGGAATGTAATAGCCATTGGCTCCAATGGGCGTGATCTCCAAGCCGTCTCGTTCGCGGCGCTTGCGCTCCTTGGCCAAGGGCGGGCAGCCTTTGGTGTCGGTGTACAAAATCATGCAATCCAGGCAATGCAGGCATTCGCGGTGGTCGATGCGGCCGTCAGCGTCAATCGCCTGTGCGCCACAGCCCACGGCGCAGGCCTTGCAACTGTTGCAATCTTGCTTGCGCTTGAGACCAAACCAGCGGAAGGTACTGGGCATGGCCAGTGACGCACCCAGCGGGCAGATGTATTTGCAATACGGGCGCTCGATGAAGATCGACAGCCCCAGGATGGCCGCCACGAACAAGCCATAAGGCCAAGCACGGTTCTGGATGCCGACCAAGAACGTGGTCTTGAAGGGCTCCACCTCAGAGAGCTTTTCCGCCAAGCCCATGGAAAACATGGACACCGTGATCAAACCAAAGAAGATGGCGTACTTGAGCCACTTTAAACGGTCATGCCAGCGCTGCGGCAACTGCGTCTGAAACCGCTTGAGTCCCACGACGCCAGCCACTTTGTAAATGGCTTCTGAGAGTGAGCCAAACGGGCACATCCACCCACAAAACAGACCACGTCCGAACAGAAACACCGTGATGATGATGAAGATCCAGAACAAAAAGATGAACGGATCGGACAGGAATAACGACCAAGTCCACTGAAAAAGCAGCGAGTGGAACCAAGTCAGCACCTGGGTAATGGAAGGCTGCGCCATGACACCAAAGCCCACGAAGACAATGGACAAACCCCAAGCGGTGTACTTGAAGGCATTCACTGGCCACTTGTTCTTGTGGGTGGACATGCGCGTGAGCCGCTCACGGAGGGCATAAACCACGCCAACAGCAACCAACAGCACAATAAAAAGGCCAATTTCCACGGCCCGCGACTTCCAGATACGCACCCAGGGCGCATCGGGCTCAACGACCTTGGGACGGCCGCCCTCGAGCATCGACGCGGGCAACCAGTAGGGCGTGTCGAAGCTGGTGAAGCTTCGGGCACCGGTGGCGCGGTCAACGCGATTGCCCAGCAAACTCAGCTTCCAAGGGTAGGCATCTGAAAACGCATTTGATCGGATGATGAAGATGGCCGATTCGCTGAAGCGGGGTGAACCTGCGGCTTGCACGCCGTACAAGTTCAAATAGTCGAGGTCGCGGAAGGTGAACGAATCAGCGCCCTGGCGAACCTGCACCCGATCGTACAGCCCCCCGCGCACGAAGCCAGAGCCTTTGAACGACTCCCGTCCGGCCGTTCGGATGATGAAGATGGCGTGTTCGCCTTCTTTGATCTGAAGTTTGAGGTTTTCCCAACTGGTGGCGCCCAGCACACTTTTGCCGATATCGGGTTGGCTCAGGTCGCCGAACCACAACTCAATGAAGGGCTCTGCGCTGCGGTCCTGGCCCAGTTGCTCGGGCATCACGCGCAAATGCTGCACGGCACCAATCCCTACCAACTCATCCCAAGTCAGGGGTTGGCCTGTCACCTTGTAACGTGCTGGCTCACGCACCGTAGGCGCCAGAATGCCGACCTGCTTCGCTACCGCCGTACCAGAGGCCATCATGACCTGGTTTTGCGCAATCACCGTGACCGTGGCACCCGAGATGGCGTCCAATCCGACCACATCTTCGTCAGGGCGTGACTGGCCAATTTCAATTTTTTCTGCGACCGATTTGCCGAGGTACTGATCGTTGAATTTCAGCAATGCCGATTCGGGAATCCCCAGCAACAAGATAGGCTCGGAGTGCTTGAGGACCTTGACACCGACGAAGTGGCCGGTCTTGTCCATGCCAATCAGCGTAACCACGGGCTTGCCAGAGTAGGCGGGGGTATCGGTGATGTCCGTCGAGAGCATCACATAACCCAACAATTGGCGGCCGTCGCCGGCCTTGTCGTAGGCCTCAACGTAGGGCGGTTGGCCCTTACGCTCAGAAAAATGGGTGGCACCCGGGAACACGTCCTTGCATGGCAGCAAGGCGCACATGTCTTTGGCGGTCGCCAGATCGGCCGGAAGTTCGGCCTCGTAGGAGCCTGTGCCGGCCGCCTGTACACCTGGAGAAAATGGAGTGAGCGCAAGCAGAAGCGCGATCCAGAGAATCGACAGAAGGCGGAGTGTTGGCAAAGGCATCGAGTATCCAAACAAGAAAAAAGGGCAGCGCAGCCCGGTGACCGCGCTGCCCCGTGCAAGGTTTTTTAAGCCTCAACCAGCATGCGCGAACGCATTTCCAAGTGCAACGCGTGACAGAAGTTCGTGCAGTAAGCCCAGTACACACCTGGCTTATCAGCAATGAAGGTCACCGACTGCGTCTGCTGCGGATTGACGATGAAGTTAATGTCGTACTTCGGAATGGCCAAGCCGTGCGTCAAGTCTTCCACCTTATCGAGGTTGGTCAGGATGATGGTCACCTCGTCGCCCCGCTTGACAGTCCACTCGCGCAGGCCGAAGGCAGGGGCTTGGGAGGTCAGGTACACGGTGACCTTCTTGCCCTTGCGCTCCACGCGGCAGTCCTTGGCGTCCTTAACAGCGAGCGGGAACTCGTCGAGGTCATACACCTGGCGCGTGCGGATGAGGTTGCGCGGAATGATGATGGAGTCATGCGGCTCAGAGTACAACGAGTGGTCATGCACAAGCACCATCTTGTCACCGCTGATGTCGATCAGCTGCCCGGTCTCGGGGTGCAACGGGCCAACAGGCAGGAAACGGTCTTTGGAGAACTTGTTGTCCGACAGGAAGTACTTGCCGTCGGCGTCCTTGGTCTCCCCCATGGAGGTGAAGCCGTGGCCGGGCTGGTACATCACGTCGAGTCGGTCAACCACCGGCTGAACCGTCTTGTCTCCCTTGAAGGACTTGATGGCGGCTTCCACGTTCCACTTGACGATCTGGCTGTCCAGAAACAGGGTGGTGTAGGCGTTGCCACGGCCGTCAAAACCGGTGTGCAGCGGGCCCAGACCGATTTCAGGCTCGGCTACCACGGCTTCGCGGGCTTCTTTGAGTTCACCGTCAAACCACTTCAGAACTAACGCAAGTTCAATCACCGTCGCCGTAGGCGACAACTTTCCGGAGCAAACAAAGTACTTACCATCAGGGCTGGCATTCACGCCATGTGGGTTTTTAGACACCGGCACGTAGCAGACCAACGAGGTTTTAGGATCGGGGTTGCTGGCTTTGGTGCCATCAACCACGGGCACCTTGGAGCCGCCGTAGTTTTTAAACTTGCCAGCCTTGACAGCCTCTTCAATGCGCGCGACGTTAAAGAAGAGACAGGCATCCATCTCAGCCGACATCATGTCTTCGTAGTGATAGCCGTTTTCAGTGTTGTACTGATTAGAAGCAGCGAGCTTGCCGTCATAAGACGTTGCGACCAAGTCGCAGTTGCCGTCGATCAGCACCTGCCAGCGCACTTCCATGCTTTCGGAATCCACACATGTGAAGATAGAGCGGTAGTCCGCCGTGGCATCCATGTTCTTGCCATTGTTGTCCAATGGAATGCTGAACTCACCGCCGCAGAAAACGCGTGTGGTGTGGTTGATGGCTTGGTCCACGGGGTCGCGCTTGTCAGGGAAGGTGCCGTGAAAACCCTGCACCAAGGGCAGCTCGACGATTTTGTCGGTTTCCATCGTGTCCATACGGACGCGCGCCAAGCGGCCGTGAATCTTGTCATTGACGAACATGTACTTGCCGTCGTAGGTGCCATCCTTGTACGAGGGGTGCAAATGGTGCGTGTCGCCCGTTTTGTACTTGACTGTACCGTCGGCCTTGGTGCCGATGATTTTCTTGGACTCGTTGGTGATGCCCCAGCCCACCATGCAGTCCATGTTAAAAACTGGGATGCTCTTGAGCAGGCGACCGGACGGCAAACCGTAAATACGGCAATCTCCCGAGTGACCACCAGACGAGAAGACATAGTAATCGTCGAGCTGGCCGGGATGGACCTCGTACTTGCTGTAATCAACGCTGCCATTCGCTGCGGCCTTGGTCGGCGCAGCTGGTGCGGAGGCTGCAGGTGCACTCTTGTCTGTGCATGCCACGACGCCGGCTAAACCGGCAAGCGCAGCAGTATTGATAAACCTACGCCGGCCCATACCAATTCCAGTAGTGGGGTTCAGCTCTTTGTCCTGACTCATGATGCGATCCTTGTTTGATACGGCCCTTCAGATCACAACGTGATGGGGCCTAATAGTTGTTGCCGTGTCTTCTTTTTGGCAGAATGGATATTGAGGGATGACCCTTATTCATTCCTTGATTTGAGTTAAGGAAATTTCACATAAGCCTAAATTATCTTCTCCAAGTTGCCTCACCCATGCGAACATCGACCTATCGAATTCCGAGTGGGCGGTACCCCGCGATTTTTTTGGAGCTACTAATGAAAAAATTGACGCTGATTTTGTCGGCACTAAGCTTGGCTGCTTTGACAGCCTGTGGTCAAAAAGACGCCCCCGCACCTGCTGTTGCTGAAACCCCAGCCCCTGCTGTGGTGGCAGCGGCCCCTGTTGCGGACAATCCGGCCGGCAAATCCGTCTACGGTAAAACATGCGCCTTGTGCCATGCTGCGGGCGTTGCTGGCGCCCCCAAACCGGGTGACAAGGCAGACTGGGGCCCCCGCATTGCGCAGGGCAAAGAAGTGCTTTACAAACATGCGATTGAAGGCTTTACGGGGGCTAAAGGCATGATGCCCGCACGGGGTGCCGGTGCCTCCTTGACAGACGACGAAGTCAAGGCAGCCGTGGACTACATGGCCGATCAATCCGTCTAAACGCAGATCAAACGCCATGCATAAACCAGCCTCTGAATCCGTTCAACTTGGCCGGCGCCGCATGGCCTTGGCTTTGCCACTGATGGCCTTTGGGTTGGTGATTCCGCCGGTTTTCGCCGCCACGGATATTCACCAAGCGTCACGCACACTCATGGGCACCCGCCTTGACTTGACGCTGCAGGGTGCCGACGCCCTGATATTAGAAAAAGCAACGTCTGCTGCGTTGACGGAGATGACGCGCCTAGCGAACATGATGAGCCGATACCAGCCGGCTAGCGCGCTCAATGCCATCAATCTGATGGCGGGCATTCAACCCGTGAGCGTGCCGAAAGAGTTGATGCAAGTTCTCCTGATGGCACGTCACGCGAATCTCGCCAGCAACGGGGCCTTCGATGCCACAGTCGGTTCCTTGCGGGGTTGGAATTTTGACGTTAACAACCCGACGGTTCCCTCGCCAACAGAGGTGCAGAGAACACTTCGCTTAGTAGGTCAGCGCGAAGGCTTGGTTCTTGACGAACAGATCGGCACCGCTTATTTGAAAAAGCGGGGCATGCGCCTCGACTTAGGGGGCATCGCCAAGCTACCCATTCTGCAAGCTGGCTTACAACAGCTTCAGGTCCATGGGGTAAAAAATGCCATGATCAACGGCGGTGGCGACGTGATTGTGAATGGCACCCTGAACCAACGCCCTTGGCGCATTGGACTGCGGGACCCACGTCAACCTGAGAAGGTCTTGGGCGCGGTGGAAATGACTCGCGGGTTTGTAGCGGCCTCTGGTGACTATGAGCGCTTTTTCATCCGTGAAGGCAAACGTCTCCACCATATTCTTGACCCCAAGAACGGCTATCCCACCCACGGCCCGCATGGCATCGCCTTGATCAGCGACAGCTTGGAAAACATCAACGGCTTGGGCACCGCCATCATGGTTGCAGGCAGCCAGCGAGGGCAGGCGTTGATTGCCAGCACCCCAGCCATGGATGCGTTCATCGTCGACGCCGACCAAAGCCTGTGGCTCTCACCGGGTATGCGCCAGCGCTTGGCCTAACGCCAAGCTTGCGGGCTTAGCCACCGCAACGCTCTGCGCTAAACCGATTTGCTCACCGACATTCGCAGGCGGCGGGCTTGCTCTTCGGCGTGGGCATCGTCAATTTCACGCATCACGGCACCCACATCGACGACACCGGTTTTGCGCGCAAAGCGGCCCGTCAAAACGGTCTCGGGCGTCAGCAAGCCGCGCACATAGAGGTCCCAGATTTCCGGCCCGAAGTCAGTGCTCAATAGGTCGGGGCTGTAGCGTCCAAAAAAGACCCGCAGGTTGTCCACATCACGCAGCAGCATCCGTTGTGCGTGGTTGTTTCCGGCGGCATCAACCGCTTGCGGTAAGTCAATGATCACAGGGCCATCTGCGCTCAACAAAATATTGAACTCGGACAAATCGCCGTGTACCACGCCCGCACACAGCATGCGCACCACCTCAATCAACAGCGTAGCGTGGTGCGCGCACGCCTGCTCAGGTGTGAAATCCACGTCATTGAGGCGAGGCGCAGAATCACCCTGCGCATCGGTGACCAACTCCATCAACAGCACACCTTCAAAGAAATTGATCGGGCGAGGAACACGGACGCCCGCATCAGCCAAGCGGTAAAGCGCATCCACCTCGGCGCTCTGCCACGCCGCCTCCTGCGCTTGGCGACCAAACCGCGTGCCTTTGGCCATCGCCCGCGCTTGGCGTGAATTCTTCACCTTGCGGTTTTCGGTGTAATCCACGGCTTGGCGAAAGCTGCGCTGTGTGGCCTCTTTGTAAACCTTGGCACACAACGTATTTGACCCACTGCGCACCACAAACACCATCGCCTCTTTGCCGCTCATCAACTGCCGCACAACCGTATCGATAAGCCCCTCTTCGATCAAGGACTGAAGTCTGCTGGGTGGTTTCATAGACGCAACTTGAAAGTCTCAGAACGCTAGAACTTGGCGCGCAAGTTTGACTTGAATTGGAGTAGGTAAAACCAGACCCAGCGAATGCGGTTCTGGCACCTGAAAAATGGTGCGGCTGGCGGGGATCGAACCCACGACCCTTGGCTTCGGAGGCCAATACTCTATCCACTGAGCTACAGCCGCACACCTAACCACATATTGTAAGTGCATTCGAAATGTCGCCCGCTATAATTAAAGGCTGCTTTCCAAGCCCAGATCATCAGAGGACACCATGAGCAATATCAACCAAGTCAACGCTAACGAGGAAGACCACACCGGTCCAGTCAAGAACCCCAAGCAATTGCTGATGGCCGTCTTTTTTTCGTTCATTGTTCCGATCTTTGTCATCATTGGTTTGGTGTACTACGTGACAGCTGACAACAAACCAGCGGCTGGCGCTGCCAACCTTGAAAAAGCACTCGCAGCGCGTATCCAAAAAATCGGAACGATTGAAATTCGTGATGCCAATCGCGTTCTCAAACTTGGGGAAGAGGTTTTCAAGGTGCAGTGTGCAGCCTGCCACGTCGCGGGTGTCGCGGGTGCTCCTAAGGTGGGTGATGCAGCAGCTTGGGCCCCCAGAATTGCCACCGGGTACGAAGCCTTGTTGAACTCAGCCCTCAAAGGCAAAGGTGCCATGGGTGCGCAGGGCGGCGGCGATTTTGAGACGCTGGAAATTGGCCGCGCCGTGGTCTACATGGCGAATGCCTCAGGGGGCAAATTGGAAGAGCCTAAGGCACCTGAAGCCGCTGCAACGCCAGTTGCCAACTAACTTTTTCGCCCTCTGTTCATCAACCGGCCTTGGGCCGGTTTTTTTATGCCTTTTCGCCTTCTTGCCCAATGAATACAAGCGCAAGCTGCTATTTTTTTTGAAGCGCCTCAGGGCTTTTGCAAAACCCATAGTGCAGTTCAAAAGCGGCCCTCTCAGAGCCCTCTGGCGTCCAGACACCTTGGTCGATGGCATTGGCGACGTCGTTCATGTCTGAAGTGTGGACCAATCCAAATCCGGTGTCTGTCTCAAAGTAAACATACCCTTGCTCATCCATGAGGCAGTGTTTGACTCGCGCAGATCGTCCCAAGTGGTCTTTCACGGAAAAATCGTGTCCCACTCGCCAGATCAAAGGCGTAGCTTCGAGCTCAACATAAACCCGCTGAGGTCCGTTCTGAAAAAACCACTGACCTTTGTCGTCGGCGTCATAGTTGCGGCCAATGAAGTCAATCAACTTCTCGTGCTTTAGTTCGGATCCCTTGCTGGCCAAGGAGCCTCCACAAAAGGGGCCTTGCGCTTGCGCTTGGTCATCTCGCATGAACCAGTTCCCTCTTGAGTCCAGCCCTAACCAGCCATAACAGGCGGGCACATTGGGCCACTTCACTAAAGCTTGTTTGACGATGTCATCCATGAGTTTTGGTCTCCTTTTGAGGTACTTTGTGCTTTGAAACCTGCGTGGCTAGCCATCCACCCACCGCATCAGGCAACCACCGCACATGCCCCGGTGGGTTACCCTGCGGAAAGCCGACATGACCCCCCTCTTCGGGCTGCCATAGTGTGACCCAGGTCCCGGTCTCGCTTTGTTGCGGCAAACACCAAGCGGGCACAAAGGGGTCGTTTCGGGCGTTGACGAGCAAGGTGGGAATACGAATTTGATTCAAATGCGGCTTTGCTGACGCGCGTGTCCAGTAGTCTTGCGTATTTTTGAACCCATGCAACGGGGCTGTGAAGATGTTGTCGAAGGCATAAAGGTCGCGTGCTTCGGCCAGTGCGGCACCGTCAAATAAACCGGGGAACTGTTTCAATTTGTCCCGGGCCTTGGGTTTCATCGAGTTCAAAAACATGCGGGTATAAACCAAGCGATTGAATCCTCGCCCAATAGCCTGCCCGCTGGCATAGAGGTCAACAGGGGATGAAACGGCAGCAACGGCATCCACAACGCGTGCGGCTTCATGGCCCATCTCTTCGGCCCAGCGCAGCAAGGCATTCCCCCCCAAAGAGACCCCGACAGCGAGGATGACTCCCTGATGGCGTTGCCGAATACGATTCAGAATCCACCCCACCTCTTCAAAGTCGCCAGAGTGATAAGCCCGTGGCCTCCGATTTATTTCGCCACTACAGCCTCGGAAATGAGGTACCACAAACCCGTACCCCCGCTCACTTGAAAACTGGGCAAATGCCTGGGCGTAGTGGCTACCTGATGATCCCTCTAGTCCGTGAAAGTTGACGATAAGTGGGGCATCGGTTGGCCCGGGTCGCCAATCAACATCAATAAAGTCACCGTCTGGCGTCGTCCATCGTTCGCGTTGGTAGGTGAAAGTGGGTCTGCCAACCGGGCGAGGGTAGAGCGCGGGCCAAATCGTCTGCAAGTTGCCTCCTGGAAGCCATTTTGGAGCGGTGTAATTCATTTAGGCTCTTTGTTTTTCAGAGGAAGCATCCGTTAGCAAGCCCGCATTGGCCTCTAGCAGCCTGTCGGACTTAGGAATCGTCGGCTGCAAATCGACCGCAGCGGGCTATTTTTCGCCGCTTTCTTACCCAATATCCAGATATTGGGCTGCGAAATCGTCAAAAACTAGTCGGCGCTGGGGCCGATTTTCGCTTTCGACGACCTAAGCCCGACAGGCTGCTAGGCGGTTCATCTTTGGCACCCATAACATGAGATCAGACGGAGCACCTTGGTGCCTAGACCACAGCGGTGGTTGAAGAACGAAATGGACAATGCGCATGGGATGCCATGACAAGAGAAAACGCACATTTTGCAGTCAGAAGTGAACCACTCGCTTTATGCTACCGTCGCCTCCAACAAGTAGGAGGTCTCATGGCACGTTGGTTTTTGGTTTTGGTGGCGGTGATAGGGCTTCAAGGCTGTGGTTACAACGATTTTCAGCGTTTGGATGAGCAAACCAAATCCGCTTGGAGTGAAGTACTGAATCAGTACCAGCGTCGCGCTGACTTGGTTCCCAATATTGTGGCAACTGTCAAAGGCGAGGCGGCATTCGAGCAGGAGACCTTGACGAAGGTGATTGAGGCACGCGCTAAAGCAACTTCAATTCAAGTGACGCCGGAGACGCTGAATGATCCCGTGGCCTTTCAAAAGTTTCAGGCCGCGCAGGGAGAGTTAGGTTCCTCATTGAGCCGTTTGATGGTGGTTGCTGAACAATACCCCAACTTGAAAGCAAATCAGGGTTTCTCTGATCTTCGCGTGCAGCTGGAAGGAAGCGAAAACCGCGTGACTGTGGCGCGAAATGCGTTCATCAAGGCGGTGCAGGACTACAACATCTTGACCCGCAGCTTCCCCAGCAACTTGACTGCAATGGTGTTCAGCTACCAAGCCAAACCGAGCTTCACCGTTCAAAATGAAGCGGCCATCGCATCGCCGCCTGTGGTCGATTTCACCAAAAAATAGACCTTGATGTGATCCCCTCGCCTTTCCTGTCGCGTCTGACCGTTATTCCTGCGTTTCTTTTGATGCGCATGACGGTGGCTGTTGCTTGTGCCCTCTTTCTACTGATAACCCCTGCGGTCGTCTTTGCACAGCTGGACGTCCCCGTGTTGAGCGCTCACGTCATTGACACCACTGGCACACTGGACTCCGCTCAGCTTCAGCAACTGGAACAAAAACTGGCAGCGTTTGAACAGACCCACGGCTCGCAGGTGGTGGTTCTGATGGTGCCCACAACGCAACCCGAAGATATTGCCAGTTACGCCAATCGTGTGGCGAGCACATGGAAAATTGGCCGCAAAGAGGTGGGAGATGGCTTGGTTTTAATAGTTGCTAAAGAGGACCGTCGGGTCAGAATTGAAGTGGCGCGAACGCTTGAAGGGGCCATTCCCGACCTCATGGCACGGCGTGTGATTGATCAGGTGATCACCCCCTTCTTTAAGCAAGGCAATTATGCTGATGGGTTAGACGCTGGTGTGACGCAAATCATGGCATTGATCAAAGGCGAGGCGTTGCCACTACCAGCGGCTGAAAAATCCAATGCCAAAGGGTTTGATTGGATGGACTTGGCCATCTTCATGTTCATTGCCGTGCCTGTGGTGGGCGGCGTGGCGCGTCGCATTTTAGGCAGCCAACTGGGCTCTTTGGCCACGGCAGGGGTCGCTGGCGGCATCACCATGCTGGTAACGACCAGCGTGGTGGTGGCCATTCTGGCAGCGATGGCCGCTTTCATTCTTTCGCTCTTTGCCAGCGTCCGTCACTTGGGCGGAGGTGGTGGCTCAGGTGGCGGAGTTGGTGGAGGTGGATTCGGAGGGGGGGCAGCAGGGGGTGGATTCGGCGGCCGCAGTGGCGGCGGAGGATTTAGCTCGGGTGGGGGCGGTAGCTTTGGGGGTGGTGGTGCCTCAGGGGGCTGGTGAGCATGATGCGATTGAAGCGTTTTTTAAAACATCGGTGGGTGAGCGAAACCACGATACGGCAGGCTTTGCCGCCCGAGCTTCTACAGCGGTTAGAGCAACGGGTTGGTGCCAGCGAACGCCGGCATTCCGGTGAAATCCGAATGTGTGTCGAGACGTCATTGCCGTTGCACTATCTTTATCGCGATGCGCCCACTTCCGTTTTGGTACGAGATCGTGCGATAGAGTTATTTTCTGAGCTGCGTGTTTGGGACACCGCCAACAACAATGGGGTGCTGATCTACCTCTTAATGGTAGAGCAAGCGATCGAGGTGGTGGCGGATCGGGGACTCAGCCCATGGATGAACTCCGCTGACTGGAAGCGCATCATCGCTGACATCAGCGCCGCCTTCAGGCGCAATGACTACGAAGGCGGACTCACCAACGCCTTGGAGGAGGTGTCCGCCGTATTGGTGCAGCATTTTCCTGTCAGCGTCGGCGAGACCAATCCAAACGAGCTACCCGACGCACCCATAGTTAACTAGAAGACTACTGGACTACCGGCACCAATGCATTCGCGAAGAGCGGCTCAACCAAATTTAACTCTAGCGACGTCAGTTTTTTCAGCACTGACAGGCCGCCTCTCCCGCTACTGGATAGAAAGCGGTAAAAATTGACTGCTGCGGCTGGATGACAGCCGATGCGCCAAGAGTCAGATGGTTCCTTAAACCCAGGAAAACCCCGTCCATAAAAAAAAGGCCCTGCTCTTTTCAGAAGGGGCCTTATTTCTACACCGGACACGACAGTCCGTGGCAGTCAGCGTATTACCTCTTCTGGCGGTATTTCCGCAAAGCGGTCATCTGAGCCGCCATCACAGCCAACTCCGAGGTTGCACGGGCCAAGTCAATTTCGGTCTTGGCGTTCTTGATGGCTTCTTCAGCCGCCAGCTTGGCTGCATTGGATTTCTCTTCGTCCAAATCTTTGCCGCGAATCGCAGTGTCAGACAACACCGTCACGCAGTTGGGCTGGACTTCTAGAAGGCCACCCGCAACGAATATGAACTCTTCGCTGCCGTCTTCTTTTTCAATGCGAACCGAACCGGCTTTGATGCGTGTAATCAGCGGCGTGTGGCGCGGGTAAATGCCAAGCTCACCAGCCTCGCCGGGAAGCGCTACAAAGCGGGCCTCACCGGAGAAGATGGACTCTTCAGCACTGACCACATCTACGTGGATGGTGTTCATGATGTCGTTTCCTGGTCAAGCAGGGAACAGTCAGGCCGATAGACGGAGAGACTGTTCCAGGCAATATTAGATCTTCTTGGCTTTCTCGAAGGCTTCGTCAATCGTGCCAACCATGTAGAACGCCTGCTCAGGCAAGTGGTCGCACTCACCGGCCACAATCATCTTGAAACCACGGATAGTTTCTGCCAAGGTCACGTACTTACCGGGTGAGCCCGTAAACACCTCAGCCACGTGGAATGGCTGGGACAAGAAACGCTGAATCTTGCGAGCACGGGCCACAATGAGCTTGTCTTCGGGAGCCAACTCATCCATACCCAAAATCGCAATAATGTCACGCAATTCTTTGTAACGCTGCAGCGTACCCTGAACCGCACGCGCAGTCTCGTAGTGGTCTTCACCCACCACATTGGGGTCCAGCTGACGACTGGTCGAGTCCAGTGGGTCCACGGCAGGATAAATACCCAGCGAGGCAATGTCACGGCTCAACACAACGGTTGAATCCAAGTGAGCGAAGGTGGTTGCTGGCGACGGGTCAGTCAAGTCATCGGCAGGCACGTAAACCGCTTGAATCGACGTGATCGAACCGGTTTTGGTCGAAGTAATACGCTCTTGCAAGCGGCCCATTTCTTCGGCCAACGTGGGTTGGTAACCCACAGCCGAAGGCATCCGGCCCAACAAAGCCGACACTTCTGTACCCGCCAAGGTGTAGCGATAGATGTTGTCCACAAAGAACAGCACATCCCGACCTTCATCACGGAAAGACTCCGCAATCGTCAAGCCCGTCAACGCCACGCGCAAACGGTTGCCTGGAGGCTCGTTCATCTGACCATAGACCATGGCGACTTTGGAGTCTTCAAGTTTTTCCAAATTCACGACGCCAGAGTCTGCCATCTCGTGATAAAAGTCATTTCCTTCACGAGTACGCTCACCCACACCGGCAAACACGGACAAGCCGGAGTGCGCCTTGGCGATGTTGTTGATCAATTCCATCATGTTGACGGTCTTGCCCACGCCAGCACCGCCAAACAAGCCCACCTTACCGCCTTTGGCAAACGGGCAAACCAAGTCAATCACCTTGATTCCGGTTTCCAACAGCTCTTGGGAGGGGCTGAGCTCGTCATAAGAAGGCGCTTTGCGGTGAATCGAAGCATGCTTGGCAGCATTAACCGGTCCACGCTCATCAATGGGCGCACCCAGCACGTCCATGATGCGACCCAAGGTCGCAGTGCCCACAGGAACCATGATGGGCTGGGCGGTATTGGTCACCATCAAACCACGGCGCAAGCCGTCAGACGAGCCCAATGAGATGGTGCGTACAACGCCGTCACCGAGCTGTTGCTGAACTTCCAGTGTCAATGACGAGCCGTCGAGTGTGAGGGCGTCATAAATCTTCGGCATTTGGTCACGTGGAAATTCCACGTCCACCACCGGGCCGATACACTGAACGATTTTTCCTTGGGCTTGAGCCATTTTTTGCTCCAATAAATTTGAATCTTGCTAGCTGAAAGGCAATGGACCTAGGCCCCGATTGCCGCAGCTCCGGAGACGATCTCGGAGAGTTCCTTGGTGATCGCCGCTTGACGGGTCTTGTTGTAGACCAGTTTCAATTCGCCGATCACATTACCCGCGTTGTCTGTTGCACCCTTCATGGCAACCATCCGAGCAGCATGCTCGGAAGCCATGTTTTCTGCAACTGCTTGAAAAACCAACGCCTCAACGTAGCGCACAAGCAGATCGTCGATGATGGATTGCGCATCAGGCTCATAGAGGTAGTCCCATCCATGCATCACACCTGAAACACTTTCACTGGATTTGGTCTCTGCTTGCATTTTTGCTGCCGATAAAGGCAGCAGTTGCTCAAGCACGACTTCTTGCTTCATGGTGTTAATAAACTTGGTGTACGACAGGTACACCGCGCTGATCTCGCCATTCGCATAGGCGTCGAGAAGCACTTTGACAGGGCCAATCAAACGGTCCAAATGTGGCTTGTCGCCCAATTGGGTGACATGCGACACGACTTTGGCTCCAATGCGGTTCAGAAAGCCGAAGCCTTTATTGCCGATGGCAACCGTATTTGCAGACATGCCTGCCAACTGCAATTCACGCAATTTACCAGTCACGCTGCGAAGGACGTTGGTGTTCAAGCCACCGCACAAGCCCTTGTCCGTTGTCACCACAATCATACCCACGACCTTGGAGTCGTTGGTTTTCATGAAGGCGTGGATATATTCCGGATTGGCTTGGCCCAAATTGGCAGCGATGTTGCGCACCTTTTCGGCATAGGGCCTTGCAGCCCGCATACGTTCTTGAGCCTTACGCATTTTGGAGACAGAGATCATCTCCATGGCCTTGGTGATCTTCTTCGTACTTTCGAAGTTTTTGATCTTGCCGCGTATTTCCTTGCCTGTTGCCATAAAAAAGGTCCTTCGCTGTTACTTCAGGCCGCCTTAAGCGAACGTCTTCTTGAATGCAGTGATAGCCGCGTTCAATTCAGCTTCAGAATCTTTGTCTAAGGCTTTACTGGCTTCCAATTTGGCCAACAGCGCAGCGCTCTTGTCCTTGAGGTAGCTGTGCAGTCCATGCTCAAAAGCCAAAACCTTATTCACTGGGATGTCGTCCAAGAAGCCTTTATTCACAGCAAACAAGGTCGCACCCATCAGTGAAATGGGCTGTGGGCTGTACTGAGCTTGCTTCAGCAGCTCGGTCACGCGGGCACCACGATCTAATTGCTTGCGGGTTGCCTCATCCAGATCAGATGCAAACTGGGCAAAAGCTGCCAATTCACGGTACTGCGCCAAGTCGGTACGAATACCACCGGACAGGTTTTTGATCAGTTTGGTCTGCGCAGCGCCACCGACTCGAGACACCGAGATACCCGCGTTAATCGCAGGGCGAATACCCGCGTTAAACAACGAGGTTTCCAAGAAAATCTGACCGTCCGTAATTGAAATCACGTTGGTGGGCACAAAGGCGGACACGTCGCCGGCTTGGGTTTCAATGATGGGCAATGCCGTCAAAGAACCCGTTTTGCCTTTGACCGCACCTTTGGTGAAGTCTTCGACGTACTTGGCGTTAACTCGTGCAGCACGCTCCAACAGACGGCTGTGCAGATAGAACACATCGCCAGGGTAGGCTTCGCGACCTGGTGGACGACGCAACAGCAAGGACACTTGGCGGTAAGCCACGGCTTGCTTTGACAAATCGTCATACACAATCAAGGCGTCTTCACCGCGATCGCGGAAGTACTCACCCATGGTGCAACCAGAATAAGCACTGACGAACTGCATCGCAGCAGATTCGGATGCGGTAGCGGCCACCACGATGGTGTATTCCATCGCACCAGCCTGCTCAAGAGCACGCACAACGTTCTTGACGGAAGAGGCTTTTTGGCCAATCGCGACATAAACGCAGGTGACGTCTTGGCCTTTTTGGTTGATGATGGCGTCAATAGCGACCGCTGTTTTGCCGGTCTGACGGTCGCCAATGATCAATTCGCGTTGACCCCGGCCCACCGGCACCATGGAGTCAATCGACTTCAGACCGGTTTGCATCGGCTGGCTGACGGACTCACGGGCAATCACACCAGGCGCCACTTTTTCGATGACGTCGGTCATCTTGGCGTTGATGGGGCCTTTGCCGTCAATGGGATGACCTAAGGCATTAACCACGCGGCCTTTCAGCTCGGGACCGACCGGTACTTCCAGAATACGGCCAGTGCACTTGACAGTGTCGCCTTCTGAAATGTGCTCGTACTCGCCCAAGATGACGGAACCCACCGAGTCACGCTCTAGGTTCAATGCCAGACCGTAGGTAGGAAGCCCATCGCTGCCGGCAGGGAATTCAAGCATCTCGCCCTGCATCACGTCCGACAGACCATGAATACGGCAGATACCGTCGCTCACGGAAACGACCGTACCCTGGTTGCGGATGTTGGCACTGTCAGACAGGCCTTCAATACGACTCTTGATCAGTTCAGAAATTTCTGCGGGATTGAGTTGCATGACTCTTTCCTTCTTTCTTTAGTTGGGCTTGACGTCGAGGGCTTGCGCCTCACTCGGTCAATGCCGCTTTCATTTGTTCCAGACGGGCTTTGACAGAAAAGTCAAGGACCTCATCACCCACTACCACACGAATGCCACCAATCAATTCAGGCTGCATTTCTACAGACACATTGAGCGCCCGTCCAAACCGCTTTTCTAAACTGGTATGGAGATCCTTCAGGGCCGCATCGTCAATAGCGAATGCGCTATAAACGACAGCGTCAGAAGAGCCATCTTGTGCATTCTTCAGTACCCGAAACTGACGGGCAATTTCCGGTAAGGCGCTCAATCGGCCATTGGCGATCACTGTGCGCAGGAAATTCTTGGCCATTTCAGGCAAGGCATTTCTAGCCACACCTGAAATCAACTCAAATACTTGGTCTGCACTGGAATTTGGACTGTGCGCGAACTGCTGAAGCTGCGCGTTAGCCGCAATTTCGTTCAGTTCATCAATCCAAATCGCCGCGCCATTCAAGTCGGCCACTGAAGCCTTGAATAGAGCTTCAGCGTAAGGTCTTGCGATAGTGGCGAGTTCAGCCATAGTGATCCTCTTACAGCTCGGTCTTCAAACGACCGAGCAAATCCGCATGAATACCGGCATTGACTTCCTTGCGGAGAATCTGTTCGGCACCCTTCACAGCCAGCATAGCCACCTGCTCC
>JAGODZ010000077.1 GCA_017997975.1 Rhodoferax sp. | reverse complement strand
AGATGGGCGTGCGCGCCATCAAGATCGAGGGCCGCCAACGCAGCCCGGCCTACGTGGCGCAAGTCACCAAGGTGTGGCGCGAAGCCATCGACCACTGCCGCGACAACCCGCACCGCTACTCCGCCAAGCCGGCGTGGATGAGTGACTTGGACAAAGTCGCCGAAGGCCAGCAGCACACGCTGGGTGCTTACCACCGGCCTTGGAAATAAGGAGTCTTTCGTGAAAATCGCTTTAGGCCCCTTGCTGTACTACTGGCAGCGCGACGCCGTCCTTCGTTTTTACGAGACCGTGGCCACCAGCGCCGCCGACATCATCTACCTCGGTGAAACGGTGTGCTCCCGCCGCCATGAATTGCGCCTGGCCGACTGGCTTCAGATTGCGGCGCGTCTGCAGGAGGCGGGCAAAGAGGTGGTGCTGTCCACCCAGGTGCTGATCGAGTCGGGTGCCGACGTGACGACGCTGCACAAAATTGCGGCGAATGGCGCGTTCACCGTGGAGGCCAACGACATGGGTGCCGTGCACTGCCTGAACGGCAAGGTGCCTTTTGTGGCCGGGCCCCATCTCAACATTTACAACGTGCCCACCTTGCAATGGATGGCAGGCCTCGGCGCGACACGCTGGGTGATGCCGCTGGAGATGAGCCGAGACGACCTGGCGCTGATGCAACAGGGTCGCCCTGACGGCTTAGAAACCGAGGTGTTTGCCTATGGCCGCATGCCGCTGGCGTTCTCGGCGCGTTGCTTCACGGCGCGCCATCGCAACCTGCCCAAAGACGACTGTCAGTTCGCCTGCAGGGAACACCCCGACGGGCTGATGATGCGCACCCGTGAAAACGAAGGTTTTCTGGTGCTCAACGGCACCCAAACGCAATCCGCCCGGGTCTATAACCTGCTGCCCGAACTGGCTGCCATGCAGGCCTTGGGTGTGGATGTGGTGCGCATCAGCCCCCAAGCCAACCATACGCTGGACATTCTTGATCTCTACAAAACGGTGTTAACCAATGCCAGCAAGGCGTCAGCGGTGAGTGCCGAGTTGGTGGGCCTGATGCCTGACGAGAGCTGCAACGGCTATTGGTACGGCAAACCCGGCTTGGAGCAGTGCACCCTTGAGACCGCCAGCGTCTGATCCGCAGCGCGCCCCCACATTGAGACGAGTACTCCCCCCATGTCCAGCACCCCGTTTTTGTTGCCACAGCCGGTGGGCAGCGTGTTGTCCCGTTTGCCCGCTTACCCCGGCTCCTTGCTGTTTGTCAGCGCCTTGAACGTGGCCCTGCGCCCCCAACTGGCCACCGATGTGACGGCGATGTTGGTCGGCAAAAAACTGCGCCTTCGCGTCACCGATGCGCAATGGGCATTTGACTTTGAATGGCGCAAAGACCGCTTCTCGGCCACCCAGAACACCGGGGACGCTGACCTGACCATCAGCGCCAGCGCCTATGACTTTGTGCTGTTGGCCCGACGCCTAGAAGATCCCGACACGCTGTTCTTCAGCCGCCGCCTGTCCATGGAAGGCGACACCGAACTGGGCTTGCTGGTCAAGAACACGCTGGACGCGATTGAGCTGCCCATTTTGAACTTGGAAAGCCTCAAACCCACCCACGTGTTGTCCCGACTCAAAGCCCGTTTTTCTCCCGCCCACCGGAGTTGAATCATGCCCGCCAATGCCCCCCAGTTGCCCCTTGTCTATTCCTGTTCCGGCTGTTCCAGTGCGGCGCAGTTGGCGAACCATGTGGCGCTGCAGCTGGACCGCCGTGGCTTGGCCGAGATGTCGTGCATCGCCGGCGTCGGTGGTGATGTGCCTTACCTGTTGAAAATTGCGCAATCTGGACGCGCCATTGTGGCCCTGGATGGCTGTCCCTTGGTCTGCGTCAAAAGTTGTCTGGCGCGCCATGGGCTCACCGCAGACCGGCATTACCAGTTGCAACAGTACGGCGTTAAAAAGCGCCAACACACTGACTTTGACGTTGAACAGGCCCAAGTGGTTTTGGCTCAGGTGAGCGCAGACTTGCAGCAAGCAGCCCAACAGCAACCCGTTTTGACCCAGTTGGCACCCGCTTCATGAGGGGGGAGCCTCCCCTTCAACGCATCATCGTGGCCATCTCGGGGGCCAGCGGTGCCGTGTATGGCGTTCGCCTGCTGGAGACCTTGCGCGCGCTGGGTGGTGTGGAGACGCACTTGACTGTTTCCAAGGCGGGTTGGCTCAATGTGCAACAGGAAATGGAACTGAGCCGCACCCAAGTCGAGGCCCTGGCAGATGCGGTGTACCCGGTCGATCACGTGGGTGCCACCATCGCCAGTGGCTCGTTTCAGTGCAATGCCATGGTGATTGCGCCGTGTTCCATGCGCACCCTGGGCGCGGTGGCCCACGCGCTGTCCGATAACCTCATTACCCGTGCCGCCGATGTCATGCTGAAAGAGCGCCGCCGCTTGATTTTGATGGTGCGCGAAAGCCCCTTGAACCTGGCCCACCTGCGCAACATGACCAGCGTCACCGAAATGGGGGCCATCGTCTTCCCACCCGTGCCCGCCTTTTACCACCGGCCCCAGACCGTGGCCGAGCTCGTGGACCACACGGTCAGCCGGGTGGTGGACTTGCTGGGCCTGGCCCAGCCGGACGCGCCGCGCTGGCCCGGATTGACGCCCGACCCTGCGCACTGAATTTCCCCCTCACTCACCCCCTGCTAAGCGCCTCATGGCCTACCAAGATTTAAGAGACTTTATTGCCCAACTTGAACAATGGGGCGAACTCAAACGCGTCACGGCGGCCGTGTCGCCGTATTTGGAGATGACCGCGCTGTGCGACCGCGCCCTGCGCGCCGGTGGCCCCGCCCTGTTGTTTGAAAACCCCACAGGGTCCACCATGCCAGTGCTGGGCAACTTGTTTGGCACCACGCGCCGAGTCGCTTTGGGCATGGGGGTGAACGACGTGAGCGAGTTGCGCCAGTTCGGCCACGTGCTGGCCCTGCTCAAAGAGCCCGAAGCACCCAAAGGCTTCAAGGAACTGTTGGGCCTGCGCAGCATGGTCAAAACCCTGTGGAACATGGCACCCAAAGAGCAGCGCAGCGCTGCCTGCCAAGACGTGGTGTGGGAGGGGGCTGACGTGGACCTGGCCCGCCTGCCCGTGCAGCACTGCTGGCCGGGCGACGTGGCACCGCTCATCACCTGGGGGCTGGTGATCACGCAGGGGCCGCACAAGGCACGTCAAAACCTGGGCATCTACCGCCAGCAGGTGCTGGCGCGCAACAAAGTCATCATGCGCTGGCTGCCGCACCGGGGCGGCGCGCTGGACTTTCGGGAACATGGCGCGCTGCACCCGGGCCAGCCCTACCCGGTGTGTGTGGCACTCGGGGCGGACCCGGCCACCATTTTGGGTGCCGTCACCCCCGTGCCCGACAGCTTGTCGGAGTACCAGTTCGCCGGCCTGCTGCGCGGCAGTCGCACCGAAGTGGTGAAAGCGCTGGGCAGTGCATTGCGCGTGCCGGCGTCTGCCGAAATCGTGTTGGAAGGTCACATTTACCCCGATGCCAAGCACCCCACGGGCTTCGAGCACGCCGTGGAAGGCCCGTATGGTGACCACACCGGCTACTACAACGAAACCGCTGAGTTCCCGGTGTTCACCATCGACCGCATCACCCAAAAGCGAGATCCGATCTACCACTCCACCTACACCGGCAAACCGCCCGACGAGCCGGCCATGCTCGGGCTGGCACTGAACGAATTGTTTGTGCCGCTGCTGCAACGGCAATACCCTGAGATCACCGACTTCTATCTGCCGCCCGAGGGCTGCAGCTACCGCATGGCCGTGGTGAGCATCAAAAAAGCCTACCCCGGCCACGCGCGGCGTGTCATGTTTGGCATCTGGAGTTTTCTGCGCCAGTTCATGTACACCAAGTTCATTGTGGTGGTGGACGAAGACATCAATGTGCGTGACTGGACCGACGTGATCTGGGCCATCACCACCCGCATGGACCCCACGCGCGACACCCTGCTGGTGGACAGCACCCCCATCGACTACCTCGACTTCGCCTCCCCCGTGAGTGGACTGGGCAGCAAGATGGGCCTGGACGCCACCAACAAATGGCCGGGTGAAACCAACCGCGAATGGGGCCGCCCCATGGCCATGACCCCCGAAGTCACGGCCCGAATGGAGGCCGTCTGGCAGACCTTGGGTTTATGATGGAAATAGGGCTCTAGCCCATTCTGTGATTGCGCAAGCAGCTATTAACTCTGTAGCAATTCTTGCGCTGAAACCCCCACTCTCACCCCCAACCCCTCTCCCGCCCCGCCGGGCGGGAAAGGGGGGCCAACAGCCCTATGTGGCCATGGGTCTGAAGGGGCTGAGTTCATGGTAGGCCGCCAACGTTCAAAGTGGCTTTCTACAACCCACTTGTAGGTCGGGTTAGCCGAAGGCGTAACCCGACACCAGCCATGACGGTTCGGTGGGGTTTGTCGGGTGACGCTGCGCTGACCCTATCAACCTGTTTGCTGCTTCAATTAAGTTGCCTTCCCCGCATGAACTCAGCTGCTTCCACCACGCGGCCACATAAGGCTGTTGGCTCCCTCTTTCGCCCGGCGGGGCGAGAGAGGGCGGGGGGAGTGAGTGGGGGAAAACTCCCGAGAATCGCTGCGCACCGAGCACCACGGACACCATTGCCACAAAAATCAGCATTGCCACCCCTCATCTCAAGCCAAGCTGAAACCAAACCTTCTTTGACTTGCAAGATCCGACAGATCCAACCCGCCCGTCATCGCAGGGGTCGGGTGACGTCTGCTGCTCATCCGACCTACAAAAAATGGGCAACCTGAGGCGCGACAGAAATTTATAAGAAATAAGGCTGTAACCCTGATGAAGATTGCGCAAGCAGCTATTGATTGAGGAGCATTTCTCCATGCTCGAACGCTAATTTAACGGCGCTCGAATGGAGGCGTTCCTGCGCGTGGGCGGGTCTGCACTCAGGGCCGAATGTAGGCCCAGCCTTCGGCCTGGCGCTTCATCAGTTGCACCACGCCCGCTTTCACATAGCCAACCAAGGGGTGCATGTCGGCGGGGGTCAGTTGCAGGCCGGTCATGGTGTTCTCGCACACCAAAATCTGAACGCCGGACTGCACCGCTTCAGTGACCCGATTGGCTGACAGGGCATCGTCCCGCACCATGCCAATGCCGGGCCCGTACACCACCATTTCAATTTGCACGTGGGCGGCACCCAGTTCATGCTGCACGTTCTTGACGTTGTTCAGCGCCAAGTTCCATGAGGCGGCGTCACTGTCGCTGATTTGAAACACGACTTTCGCCGGCGCAGGGCTGACAGTCTGTGCCAGCGTGCCCAGGGCCAGGCTGGCGCTGATGAGCAGGGCCGCCGCTTGAAGGTATTTCCGCCGGGTCATCAATGGGGGCTCCTGTGAAGTGACCTTAATTCGTTGGCGTGACCACGGTGGTCAACCGGTCGCTGGCCTCCACCAAGATGTCTTCATCCAACTCGATGGCGATCTGCGTGCACACCGCCCGGCACAAGGTGGCGACGCGCTCGCTTTGCAGGCCATAGAACACTTGGGCCCCTTCCTTGCGCCGCGACAGCACGCCTTTGCGGTGCAGCGCCGCCAAGTGTTGCGACATATTGGGCTGGGTGGTGTCGATCAAGGCCAGCAGCTCCGACACGTTCTTTTCTTTTTCGCACACCGCGCTGATGATCTTGAGCCGCAAGGGCGTCGAGAGCAGCGAGAAAAGCTGCGCTGCAGATTCAAAAACACGGTCTTCGCTGCTTAATTCGGCCATATCACCTCCCGTGTCGGAAATCAAACAGCCTTGATTTTAGGGTTCGCAACGCCGGCCACTGTTGCAAGCGACATCACGTCCTCTAAGGTCATCTCTCCCGGCAACGACTGCAACACACGACCGTCGGCACCCACCACGCAGGTCAAGGGAACGACCCGCCGGCTCGTGAATTGCGCTCGAAACGCGGTCGGGGCCATGGCGATCGGAAAGTGAATCTGCTGGGCTTGCACGGAGTTGGCGATTTTGTCGGTGTCGGTCTCATCGGTGACCCCCAACACCCGCAACCTTTGACCTTGGGTGTGTTGGTACAACTTTTCCACGTGGGCGTTGTGACGCTTGCAGTAGGGGCACCACGTGGCCCAAAACACGACGACGACGGGCAAGCCAGACCAGTGGGCGGGGCCATCCCCTTTTTCATCCAACAAACGCAGTGCTGACCAATCAATGGTTGACGCCGCAGGGGCAGGCGCCGCCCAAGTCGTTGTCAAAGGCAGTGCCAACGTGGTGGCCGCAGCGCTGAGAAGCTGGCGGCGAGACCACCTCGCGTGAGCTAGACCGTTCACGGTCATGGGCCGCCCTGCTGCTCCATAAGCAAATAGGTGTTGTAGGCGTTCATGCGGTTGGCCGCTCGGAACAAGGGCATGGCTTCAAAGCGAGACCAGTCGGCTTTGGCATAAGCGTCTTCAAAGGGTTCGAGGTTGCGGGCCGCCTCGCCCATGCTCGTGCGCAGAACCTCCAAGTAATCACGGGTCATGGCCATGTCTTTCATGGGATCGGTGGATGCCGGGCCATGCCCCGGAATGACCAACTTGGGCTGGTACTTCATCAGCCGCGTCAGTGAGCTAATCCACAAGCGGCTGTCGGCCTGGCCGACGAAGGGAATGCGGCCTTGAAAAAACAAATCTCCCGAAAAGAGCACGCCCAGTTGCGGCACAAAGACAACCAAATCCTCAGGCGTGTGGGCAGGCCCGACATAGCTGATTTGAAAATCATACGAGCCCACCTTCACATCGGTTTGCGGCTGGTCCAGCCACCGGTCCGCTTCCAGCAACTCGGTGGTGGCATTGATCCACGGCGCCAGCTCCACGCGACTGGCTTGCAGGCGTTGGCGGGCGGTCTCAGAGTTCAGGTACTCGCGCCCTTTGGCATGGGCCAGCACGGTGGCCCCAGCAGCTTTGAAGGTTTGCAGGCCGTAAATGTGGTCGGCGTGGTAATGGGTCACGATGACATAGCGCACCGGTTGGGGCGTGACGCGTTTGATCTCAGCCAGCAACTCCTGCGCCAAGGTGGGCGAGCCCAACGCGTCCACCACGACCACCCCATCGTCGGTGACCACAAACCCGGCGTTGGAGATGAAGTTGCGGTTCTCAGGCGTCCCCAGCGCCGCTTGACCTTGCACAAACCAGACCCGGTCGGCCACCTGGACGGCCTTGAGGGGGGGCGGCGCGTCGGCGTGGGCCAAGCCTCCCATCATTAAAGCGATGAGCCAGAGAAAAGTGATCGCAATTTTTTGTGTCATGGCGTTTCCAGTGATTCCATTTTGGGGGGTTGATCCAGCAGTCGGTCTGTCACCATGGCGGCCGCCCACATAGCGGTCAACGTAACAAAGGCCGTGAGGGTGAACACCGCCGTTCCCGACAAGCCAGCGCCCACGGCACAGCCGCCGGCCAACATGCCGCCAAAGCCCATGCACATGGCCCCAATCAGGTAGCGACGCATGCCTGCGCCGCCTTGAAAACCTTCCAGCTTCAACTCACCAAACAAGGCAGCCGCCAGAAAAGCACCCAAGAAGACGCCAGGCACCAGCCCCAGGTCAAACGTCAAAGGCTTGTCCGTCATAAACAAGACCCGCGACAGGACATCGGCAGACGGTCCGGTAAAACTGAGCGACTGAACGGGGTGCGGATCAAACGACACCAAACTGATGGCATAGGTCGCCCACCAAGCGCCAGCTATCGTGAAGCCCACACCCACGGCACCCGCCCAAGCCCAAGTGGTCACGCGTTGACGCCGCGCCCAAACGATGGCAGCCAACAACCACACGCCACCAAAGACAAGGGCACCCACGTGGCCCACGCCGGTGCGGGCGAGGAGGTCGCGGGAGCTGCCGCCATCGACCGTCCACCACGCCGAAATGGCTTCACGCACCGGTGCCAGCACCCCGGTCCATGCCGCCTGAGCCGCCACGGCAAACACCAGCCCCGACATCAACGAACGCAAGTTGCCTTGCGCGGCCAGCACCAGCAGCCGACTCGAACACCCGCGCGCCAAAATCATGCCGACGCCAAACAGCACCCCGCCGACGATGGCCCCCGACAGGCTGCCCCGTGCGGCGATTTGTCGGGACACACTGGCATCAAACCAGCCCCCTTGCGCCAAGGCTTGCGTCGCCAAGACGGCGGTGGCAAACGCAAACAACCATACCGTGAGCTTGCCCCCACCATGGTTGCGCGAGAACTCGATCACGGCAGAGCGCAAGCAGAAGCGAGACCGTTGCGCCAAAAAACCGAAGAACGTGCCGACCACCAGCCCCGTCACTGCCAAGGCGTGCCCCTCTCCGAGGGACTCGACGTAACGTTCTAGCAGTGAGAGCGGCATACCAGACCCTGAAAGGGAGAGTCGTTACGGCCGGATGTAAGCATGTCCCTGCAACTGCAGCTTGGTCATTCGCACGACCCCTGAGGTGGTGAATTCAGCTTCTTGAATGAACTGATCGCGTTTCATCTCGCGCAACCTCAACGTGAGTTCGCACACTTCAAAGCGCACGCCACGAGAGAGCAAGGCAGACACGGGGCCGACGAAGTCGCTGCCGTTGCGGTCTTTCGCGCCTTCCATCAAGAAGTCCACGCCGTTGCCAATGGCAACGATCACGATCTTGGCGGTGGGGTCCGTGTCGAGGTGGTTGCGCACACTGCGCAGGGCAGACAGGGCCTGCATGTCTGTTTCACTGACGTGGTAGACCACTTTGTCTTGGCTCCAAGCCAAGCCAGAGAGCAGCAGCGCGCCAATAACAGCCAATAGTTTGAACCATTTCATGTGTTTCCCCTGAGTGTGAAAGAAGACTCGACTGTCGGTGATGAAGCGTCAAGCCATGCCGGGGTTACCGGCCACGCCCAACAGCGTGGGGGTGTTGACCGTGCGGGCTTTCACGTGACCATCCGGTTGGGCCTTGAGCCACGTCTCCACCACATCCCAAATTGGCTTGCTGCCCGGTGCGGTGCGCGCCGCCTCAGCGACGGGTGCCCAGCCCGCCACCTTGTAGGTTTTAGACGCCTCCAGGGGTTGGCCCGCCACCGTCAGCCGGGTGATGCGTTGCCCCATGGACTGAGCGGGTTCGCAGGTGTAAGACAGCCCACCCACACGCACCATGTCACCGCCCTGTTGGTAATAGGGGTCGGGGTTGAACAGGTTGTCAGCCACATCTTCCAAAATGGTTTTGATGGCTTCGCCCGTCATGGGGGTCAGCGTCGCATAGGGGTAGGTGATGGCCAACTGGTCCATCATCAACTCACGGGTGATCGTGTCGCCAGGCAGGAGCGTCGTGCCCCACCGAAAGCCGGGGCTTAGCGCGATGTCAGCGCCCTGCACGTCCATCAAGGCGTCGCACACCAGCTGGTCCCAGCTGCCATTGAAGTTGCCGCGCCGGTACAACAGCCCGTCGGTCACCGCTAACTTTTCGGCCAATTGACTGGCGTAGGGCAGGCGAATTTTGTCAATCAACGCCGCCATGGCCGGGTCGGCTGGAATTTGGTTTGAAAACACGGGCAACAGGCGGTAGCGGAAGTCGCTCACGCCACTGGGGGTGACCTCAAAGTCCATCACCGCCAAATACTTGCCATTGCTACCCGCGTTGGTCACCAAGGTCTTGCCGCCAGCATTGGCCACGGGCACGGCGATGGGCACGCCATCATGGGTGTGGCCACCAAAAATGGCGTCAATACCGCGCACGCGCGAGGCCATTTTCAAATCAACATCCATGCCGTTGTGCGACAGCACCACGACCAGCTTGGCCCCCTTGGCGCGCACCTCGTCCACCATTTTTTGCAGGTTGTCGTCCTGAATGCCAAAGGTCCAGTCGGCCACCATGTAGCGCGGGTTGGCAATGGGGGTGTAGGGAAAAGCTTGGCCAATGATGGCCACCGACACGCCGTTGATTTGGCGCAGGGTGTAGGGCTTGAACACCGGGTCGCCAAAATCATTGGTCTTGATGTTCTGGGCAATAAAGTCAATCGAGCCGGCAAAGTCTTTCTCAACAATTTCTTTGACACGCTCCATGCCGTAGGTGAATTCCCAGTGGCCGGTCATCACATCCACACCCAAGAGCTTGGAGGCGTCCACCATGTCTTGCGCGTTGGTCCACAACGATGTGGCCGAACCCTGCCAGGTGTCGCCCCCATCGAGCAACAGCGCGCCAGGGCGACTGCCTTTGAGCTGCTTGACCAAGGTGGCCAAGTGGGCGAAGCCGCCGACCTTGCCGTAGCGGCGCGCCGCGTTGGCAAAGTCGATGTACGTGAACGCATGGGCTTGCGCCGTACCGGGTCGGATACCCGCTGCCTTGAGCAAGTGTTCCCCCACCAAGTGCGGCAATTGGCCTTGCATGGCCCCTACGCCCATGTTCACACTGGGTTCCCGAAAATGAATCGGCATGAGCTGCGCATGGCAATCGGTCATGTGCAGCAGCGACACGTTGCCAAACGGCGCCAGGTCGTACAAACCTTGTTGCGCCGTCGCGGTGTCGGCGTGCGCAAAGCGGTTCAGCTGCAAACCGGCCACTGAGGCGGCGCCCAGCAACTGGATAAATTCACGTTTGGAAAGGTTCATGACCGGGGGACTTGGCAGTCTTATTGGTTAACGGGGGACTTGGGGTCCAGCAGCAGGGCCATCAGGTCCTTCATCTGGGCCTCGTCCAACAAGCCTGCGTGGCCAAAGCGGGGCATGTGGGAGCAGGCATTGCTCGCCCTGGGGTTGTAAATTTTGCCCCAGGTGTATTCGACGATGGGGCGCGACGGCTCGCTTTGCACATCCGTTACACCGCGAATTTTGCCGTACTGGTACAGGCTGGGGCCAATGGTTCCGTAGGAGATTTCTTCTTTGGTGACCTGGTGGCAATTCAGACAGTTGCCGCCGTTGGCGCTGGTTGCGGCAGAGGGGTCCGTCCACGTCATGCCGCGCCCGTTTTGCGCCAGCTTTTCACCCTCACGCCAGTCGCCCATGTACTTCCCATCGGCAGGAAAGCGAACGGTTGTCATGGCGTCTTGTTCAATCGACTGGGCCACCTCAGGCGCAACCTCACCCCCCAAGGCCTGCGAACAGGCGGCGTTGGCACGGTCTTGCACCAGACGGTCTGTCTTGGCAATGCCTTCGTCACGGAACGAGCCCAGCATCATCTTGGACAGCAAAGCGTCATAGTCGGGGCCGCTGGCCACCGAGGCACAGCCCGCCAGCGCAATAGCGGTCACCACCAAAGCAATTGTTTTTTTCTTCATGACAGGAGTCCTTTAGCGTTTGAGGGCGGGTGCGACTGACTCCGCCCCCTTGGCGTTCACCCCCATGAAGACGCCCAGTGCAATGGTGACATCGGAGGTGTAGCCGGGGTAGGGAAAGCGTTGCTGACGGAAACAGTCGTTCAGGCGCTGCTGCATCCCCCACATTTGGCCGTTGCTCAACCGGTAGGCGGGCCAGGCCGCAAAGCCAATGCCATCGCCTGGGTTTTCTGAGAGTTTGGGCAACTCTTGCATGCGAATGCGTTTGCCCGCTTCCCCGTGGCAGGAGGCGCAAGAGAAGTCATGCGGCCCGCCACGGTAGTAAAACGCGCGCTTGCCCAGCTCGTAATTCTTCTGTTCTTCGGCATGGGCTTGCGGCAAATTGAAGCGCATGCCTTTGGATTCCGCAGAAATCCAGGTCACCAACGCGGTCAGGTTGACTTGCTCACCTTTGCCAAACGCGGTCTTGGCAATGGCTTTGGCATCAAAGCCCTGCAAGGTTTCCATGCAGGTCAATAAGCGCGACTCCAGGTCTTGCACCTTGGCGGTGTCTGCAAACCAACGCGGCAGGGCCACAAAAGCGCCCTTGACAACACCCGGACCCTGGCCCAGATTGCATTGCTCCAAAGTGGCCGCTTTCGGGCCCCGTTTGGTCTTCCACAGGTCTTCGCCCTTGGCCTCATAGAGGTCCGCAGGGTTGCCATCGGCCAGCATGGCACGGTACTCGTTGATCGCGTCAGAGGCTGACTTCGGTTCCGCCAAGGCGGCTGTTGCGGCCGTGCAAGCCGCTATGACAAGCAGGTGGGTGAGTGTTCGCATGGTCTTCCTTCTTTCAGGAAACAGTGGCTTCGTCGGTGCGTTTTTCGCCTTTGTTA
>JAGODZ010000304.1 GCA_017997975.1 Rhodoferax sp. | reverse complement strand
CAACGATCAGCCAAAACCACGCTTTTGTGTGTATCGAGGATTTGCGGGTACGGAACATGTCCAAGTCAGCGACGGGCGATACCGAAAAACCGGGTAAAAACGTTCGAGCCAAGTCTGGCTTGAACAAAGCCATTCTCGATCAGGGTTGGTTCGAGTTTCGCCGCCAGTTGGAGTACAAACTCGGCTGGAATGGGGGAACGCTGGTGGCCGTGCCTGCGCACAACACGAGCAGAACATGCCCGTGCTGCGGACGTATCGCTAAAGAGAACCGCTTGAGCCAAGCGAAGTTCTTGTGTATCGATTGTGGCTACGAGGAAAACGCCGATGTGGTCGGCGCGATCAATGTTTTAGAGCGCGGACAGCGCTTGTTAGCCTGTGGAGAGGACGGCTCTGGCCTGGGCGCTAAGCCCAAGACGAAACCAGCCTCAGTGAAGCAGGAACCCACCGAAGCGACTATGCACGAGGTTTCTCATGCGTAGCACCGTAGGAATCCCCGTCCTTTAGGGCGGGGAGGATGTCAATGACCCGGTGGACCCCACCTCGCTCGACCCCGAAGCGCAGGCGCTGAAACGCCAGTGTGTGATTCATGGCAAGCCCTTTGTGGCCACCGTAGCAGGTGCCCTGGAGTGGGTGGCCGTAGAGCTGGCCCGTGCCGGATTAGCGTCCCAAGCGCCCCCGCAAGCCAAAGCCCTGTTTGCGCTGGAACAGCAGACCTTGGCCCTGATTGCCCACGACGCACGCAAGGAGCCCATGGTGGACTTTGCCAACACCCACTTTGACCTGCCCTCACGCTTTGCCAGCCGGGTGGCCACCGGCACCACGGGCAGCCGCTTGAATGACATGGCGTGGTCGCGCGGTTGGCCTGCCGACCGGGCTTGGGTGACCCGCTACCAAAGCGGCCCGCTGGGAGGGGACGCACAAATTGCCGAACTGGTGCTGGACCGGCGCTGCCAGAAAGTGATTTTCTTTGAAGACCCGCATGTGGCCCGCCAGCACGAGGCGGACATTCAGCTGCTGGAGCGCGCGGTGTACAGCGCCGCCAGCAGCGCCACTTGTTTCAATACCCCTGCCATGGCCGAGCGCTGGGCACGGGCGGTGAGTCCGCTGCGGCCCCTTCTTTGAGGGCGTTGGCGCTGCCCACTGAGGGGGTCAGAAGCTTTCCCAATCGTCATCAGCGCCCGCTTTTGACGCTTGCGCCACAGTGGCAGGGGCCGCAGGTTTCGCGCTCAGCCGTGCCACCTTGGCGGCCAGCTTGGGCTGGCGGTGGGGTGGCGGGTTAACGCGCGGCGCGGCCATCGGAGCCGGGCGAGGTCGAACAGTCGCTTTGGGGGCGGCAGCACGGCGTGCCATCCCCTCTGGCAGTTTGAACACCGACACCACCCGCACGAGGTCTTGCGCTTGGTCTTTCAGGCTGTCGGCGGCGGCGGCACTTTCTTCGACCAGCGCGGCGTTTTGCTGCGTGGTTTGGTCCATTTGCGTCACCGCCTCACCCACCTGCGCCACCGCTTGGGACTGCTCCACGCTGGCGGACGTGATCTCGCCCATTAAATCAGTCACCCGGCGAATGCTGCTCACCACTTCCGTCATGGTCGCGCCCGCTTGGTCCACCAAAGCGGTGCCTTTGTCCACCCGCTCGACGCTCACGCCAATCAAGGTCTTGATCTCCTTGGCGGCTTCAGCGGAGCGGCCTGCCAGGCTGCGCACCTCGCTGGCCACCACCGCAAAGCCACGGCCCTGCTCTCCGGCACGGGCCGCTTCCACGGCGGCGTTGAGCGCCAAGATGTTGGTTTGAAAGGCAATGCCATCAATCACACCAATGATTTCTGAGATGCGGTGCGAGGCGGCGCTGATGCCTCTCATGGTGTCCACCACTTGGGCGACCACCTCCCCGCCTTGCACGGCCACGGTGCTGGCACTTTGCGCCAGCTGATTGGCGGTGCGGGCGTTGTCGGCGTTTTGGTGCACGGTGGAGCCCAGCTGCTCCATCGCGGCGGCCGTCTCTTCCAAGGCGCTGGCCTGGCTTTCCGTGCGGGACGACAAATCGTTGTTGCCCTGCGCAATTTGCGTGCTGGCAATGGCCACACTTTCGGAGCCCTCATGCACGGCACACACGACCTCTGCCAAGCTGGCTTGCATTTCTTGCAAAGCCTCCATCAGATGCGCCGCTTCGTTGCTGCCCATCACCTCAATTCGAACCGTCAAATCACCACCGGCCACGGCGCGTGCCACGTTCACAGCTTGGCGCAAAGGGGTGGTGATGCTGCGCACAAAGGCCAGCCCCAGCGCGAGGGCACCGGCCATCACCAGTACCAAGACACCCACCATCATGAACATCGCGTTGCGAAGGCCTTGAACGCGTGCGTCCAACGTGCCAACCAAGCCCTGCATGGCGACCCCGTTGAACGCGTACAGCCGGTCAATGGTGCGGGTGAATTCGTCAAAGAAGGTGTTAGCGGGCAGGCTCAAGGTCTGCGCTTCAATCACCTCCCGATTGGCCACAGCCAAGGTGGCGACAATTTGGCTTTTCAGGGCATCGGTACCGCTGGCGAGTTGGGTTGTGAGGGTCACATCGCCTTGCGCGGCTTTGTCGAGGTTGCGCAGCATGCCGTCGTACAACTCATTCACCCGCGACTGCAGCGCCAGCAGCGTGGCGCGGCCTTCAGGGGGTAACGCGCCTTGGGCCAGGAAGCTAGCACCCTGTGCCCGCAACACGCCCATTTTTTCGGCCAGCCAAGGCGCCTCCACCAGCGACGCGTTGATCAGCGCACTGGTGGCGAGCACCGGGTCTTGAGAGAGTTTGTAGTCGTCCAGCACCCGCTCGGTGAACACCATGAACGACGCAATCAACTGGGTGTGCTGCTTCAGGCTGTCACCGGCTTGCAGTTGGCGACCGGCCACCGCCTGCTCCAGCGCTGTCCAACGCTGGCGGAGCTCGGCCCAGCTCGATACCAAGGCAGGCGAGGCGGACTGGGTCTTCAAACTCTCGTCGACCGCACCCATGGCCTTGTTCACGGCATCTCGCACGGCAGGTCGGCGGGTGGCCAAAGCCTCATTGTTTGCCAGCATACCAGCGGAAATACCCCTGTGCTGCTGCGTCAGTTGCACCACTTTTTGAATCGCAATCGCGGGCTGGGTGCCCGCCACCTCCAGCCGGGCAACCGCAATTTCGCCCAAGGCACGGTTCACGTACACGGAGGTGGGTAGCGCCACCAAAGCAGACGCCAGCACCCCCAAGATTAAAAATTTATGGGCGAGATTCAACCGATGCAGAACAGACATGACCACCCCTCTACGTGAATCCAACCATGGATCTTTTGCACGCCCCTTAGCGGAACATGCGCTTGACAAAGGCACACCCTACAAAAACGAGTTGTCATAGCGGATGAGTGGTCTTGATCCCTGACGGACCCCTCGTTTGACTTGACGAAAACTCAGCAGCGCGTGCTCAACTCCCGGCAACCCCGCTGTCTTTCGTCGCGTGCAAGCGCCTCAGACCGTTAGTTTTGCGAGCCCGCCTTTCGATCGGGTGTGCCTTGATGAGGGCTGACTCTAATAGCGACCTTCGGCGTTGGCAACCCAAAAACTAAAATAAGCGGGAGAAACCTCATCTATTTGACTAACATCATTGACATCCTCCCCTTCCAAATTGCTTGAAGCAACGTGGAAGGGGACTCCTACCCCCAGAGGGCCATGTCCGGCCCCAGCGATGGTGCTTGCGCCCACCCCCTCATTCATTGCAGTTTCAACGGCTCTCACCTCCC
>JAGODZ010000076.1 GCA_017997975.1 Rhodoferax sp. | reverse complement strand
CCTTTTTTGTTGATGTCGTCCACGTACATTTGCAGCGTTTTGAGCTCAGGGTCGCCCAAAAAGGCGGCCGGTCCGGTGACGGACAGAACCGAGCCGATTTTGATCGGGTCGGCGGCAAAGGCGCTCACAGCGCCCAGGGTCAGGGCCACGCCCGCAACAAGTGTCTTCAGGGTGAATGTCATCTCTTTGTCTCCTTCTTGGTTGAATAGTTAGCGCTTTTTTTGAATCGTCCGAAACCCGGTGGCAGGGTCACACTTCTTTTCGAGCCAGCACCATGGCTTCTCGCAACACCGACAAGTCGCCAATGTGGTTTGACAGCAGCAAAACCAATCGGGCGTTGAGCAAGGAACTCTGCTCATCCGACAGGTCACGGTGGGCGTCGATCAAGGCTTCATAAAAATCATCGCCTGGCGTGTAGGCCTGAAAGTAGCGTTGGCCGGGTTCGTACAAATTGGGGTTCAGATTGATGGGCATCACGGCTCCTTATTGAACTTGAGAGGTCGCCCGCGCCAAGGCGGCTTGAACGGCGTCGGCGTTGAAACTGCGCCAGCGCGCCGCCACATGCTGATCCGGGCGAATGAGGTACACCGTGCCCGGCTGGGCGTCAAAGCGCTCAGCAAACCGGCCCTTGTGATCGACGATCAAACGCCATCCCGTGGGCACCCCACTGGCGGTGGGCGAAATCAACACCACTTGGACGGGAATCGCTTGCTTGGCCAAGGCGTGAAAAGCGGCTGTCGTTGGGGCGTCCAACGCTGCTGCGTCAGCGCAGTACACCAGCGCCATGAATTGATTGCCCGTGCCGTCCAACAACCAACCGTCTTGACCCGCTTCCTGCATGGGGGCGTCATCCATCGCCGCCCCCGGCACCATGTCACCCGAAAACTCGGCTGTGTCCGGGGTGTTCAAGCGGGACTGGGTCAGAACAGAGGGCACCGACAGTCGCCCAGAGTTGACCAAGGCCCGTGCAAACGCATGCTCACGCGCCAAGGTCAGAACAGCGTTGCGAAACGTCAACGACATCTTGCTTTTGGGCGTGATGAAGTCGGTGGAGCGGGTGGAATTCAACAGGTTCTCGTCGGCCGCAAACACGCGCTCGTCTGAGTAGGTGTCCAGCAGGCTGGCGGGGGCTTTGCCATCGATCACCAGCTTTAACTTCCAACACAGGTTGTCGGCGTCTTGAATGCCTGAATTCGCGCCTCGGGCACCAAAAGGGGACACCTGGTGCGCGGCATCGCCCACAAACAGCACCCGACCCTGCGTGAAGTCATTCATGCGCCGGCACTGGAAGGTGTACACACTCACCCACTCCAGCTCAAACTCGCGGTCATCGCCCAGCATGGCCTGAATGCGCGGAATCACTTTCTCGGGTTTCTTCTCTTCTTCCGGGTCGGCCTGCCAGCCGAGCTGAAAGTCAATGCGGTAAACGCTGTCCGCTTGGCGGTGCAAGAGCACCGACTGGCCGGGGTGAAACGGGGGATCGAACCAGAACCACCGCTCATGCGGGAAATCGGCCTTCATCACCACGTCGGCAATCAGGAAGCGGTCCATGAAAATTTTGCCGTCAATTTCTAGGTTCATCATGCGGCGAATGCTGCTGCGCGCGCCATCGGCCACGATCAGCCAGTCCGTCTCTAGGCTGTAGATGCCATCCGGCGTCTCCACTTGCAGCGTGGCACCCTGCCCGTCCGGATTGACCGACACCACTTTGTTTTTGAAACGCAAGTCCAGCAAAGGCAGTGTTTTGGCCCGCGTGATCTCGTACTCTTCCAGGTAGTACTGCTGCAGGTTGATCATGCCGGGGCGTTTGTGATCGTCTTGCGGTCGCAGGTTGAAGTGGTAAACCTCCTCTTCACGAAAGAAGGTGCGCCCCACATTCCAGCTCACGCCCTTGTCAACACAGGGCACACCCAGGCCCAGGCGGTCGAGTACTTCCAGGGTGCGCTTGGCATAACAAACACCCCGTGAACCCACCGAGACAGAGTTGTCATCGTCAAGCACCACCACCGGCACCCCTGATTGAGCCAAGTCAATGGCCGCTGCCAGCCCCACCGGACCGGCACCAATGATGACCACCGGGTAGCGTTTTTTGGGCGCACCACTTTGCTCTGGGGGGCGAACATACTCATAACTCGAATACTGATACGTGCTCAACATAGACATCTCCTTCTGGGGGAAACCCCGGCTCCGCAGGCGGGAGCCGGCATCACAAAAATTACTCGGCCGCTTGCAGGGCGTGCCACATTTCCTGATCGCGCTCAGCGGTCCAGATGCGTGGATGCTTGATGCCGCTGGCCTCATCGACGGCGCGGGTCACATCAAACGGCAAGCAGTGTTCGTAGATAAAGACTTGGCCAAACTTGGGGTCCATGGCTTTGCGGGTGTGGGCCATGGCCTGGTTCAGGGTCATGTTCTGAGCCACGGCTTCGCGGGCGGAGGCGAGCAAGGTGCTGACGAAATCACGGGTGTAGGCCAGCCCCTCTTGCACGCGGGCAGGGGAATCCAGCGCCGGGCCACGGCCAGGGACCAGCTTTTCAGGCTTCAGGGCCGCCAGCGCATCCAGGGTAGCGGGCCACTCTTCGAGCTGGGCGTCACCGGTGTAACAAGCCGCATCGGCCTCGACCAGATCGCCCGAGAACAGCACTTTTTCAGAGGGCACCCAGACCACCGTGTCGCCCTTGGTGTGACCGGGGCCGAGATGCATGATGTTGACTTCCAGCTTGCCCATCCACAAGGTCATGCTCTCCTTGAACACCAGCGTTGGCCAGGTCAAACCGGGGATGGAGTCAAAGGCATCAAACAGGCGCGGAAAACGCTCGTACTCAGACTGCATGTCCTGCGCACCGCGCTCCACGATCATCTCGTAAGTCCCCTGGCTGGCAATGATTTCTTGCATGCCCGCGTCTTTGTAGCCCGAGGCACCCAGCACACGTACCGCGTGGTAGTGCGACAGCACCACGTACTTGATGGGTTTGTCCGTCACCTTGCGGATTTCTGCAATCAGGCTTTGCGCCATCACGGGGGTGGCGAGCGCGTCACAAATCAGGACCGAGTCGTCGCCGATGATGACACCGGTGTTGGGGTCTCCCTCTGCGGTGTAGGCCCAGCAGTGCTCCGAAATTTGGGCAAACGTGGTGGTTTTGACCTCGAGGTCAGCTTGAGAGGCAAATTGTTTGGTCATCAGAATCCTTGGTTTAAAAATTACATGCCCAGGTACGCGGCACGCACCTGTTCGTTGTTGATCAGCTCTTGGCCGGTGCCGGTCAGGGTCACGCAGCCGGTTTCCAGCACATAGCCCCGGTCTGCAATGGCCAGGGCCGCAAAAGCGTTTTGCTCCACCAGCAAAATCGTCATGCCCTGGCTCTTGAGCTTCTTGACGACGTTGAACACCTCCTCCACCAGCAGCGGGGCCAACCCCATGGACGGCTCGTCCAGCAGCAGCATCTTGGGGCGGCCCATCAAGGCGCGACCAATGGCCAGCATTTGCTGTTGCCCCCCGGACAAGGTGCCTGCCGGCAGGGCCCGCTTTTCCTTGAGGATGGGAAACATGTCGAAGATTTTTTCGAGATCACCTTCGGCCTGGTTTTTGGGCTGGGTGTAGGCCCCCAGACGCAGGTTGTCTTCGATCGTTAAGGGGCCAAACACCTGGCGTCCCTCCGGGCTCTGGCAAATGCCACGGCGCATGCGCAGGTCGGAACGCAGTTTGCTGATGTCTTCCCCGTTGAATTGAATGGAACCGGCGCTCATGGGCTGCACGCCCGAGAGGGTGCGCAAAAACGTGGTCTTGCCCGCGCCATTGGCCCCCACCAACGCCACCGTCTCGCCACGGCGCACTTCCAGACTGATGCCTTTCAACGCCTTGATGCGGCCGTAGCAGCTCTCCATCTGGGTGACGTTCAGCAACACCTCGGTCTGAACACGGGCCACCGCAGGGGCCGGGGCGGTCGCATGCCCGCCCAAGCCGACCGACTCGGGTGCCAGGTGCGCAATGCGTCGAAACAGCTCGCGGTATTCGGCTTTCGCGGCTTCGCCAAACAAAGGGTCGTCGTTGTCTAAAAAAGCGTGGTCAATCTCGGCCCAGTCTTGGGCCGTCAGCACGGCACGGGCCAGCGGCATGGCCGATTTCTCTTCCACTCGAATGTGGTCTTTGATGCGAACCGTGAACGCCCGCAGCGCGGTCAGAAATTCAGGCACGGCCTTGGGGCTGAGGGCGGCCTGCGCCAACTGCGCGCGCAGGGCCAGCAAACGCTCGGGGCCGTCTTGGTGCTCCTGCTGAAGCGGGTCCAAAATGGCGGCCGCCGCGTCACTGCGTAGGCGAAGAATGCGAAACAGAAAGTCGTCTTCCTTGGGATGGTGAAAATGGTCAACAAACCGTTCAATGTAGTCAAACACCGAGGTGAAAAAGGCCGGACTGAGGGGCTCGCCGCCCTCAATTTCCTCGGCAACCAGATCGATGGTGGTGGCCAGGCGCCACAGGTTGCTGTGGTCCTGGCTGATGATGCGAAGGGCTTCCATGCTGTGTTCCTTGAATCAGGCGTGAGCGCCGAGGTAGGCGGCAATCACATCGGGGTTGCGGCGAACTTCATCACCGGTGCCTTCGGTCAGTTTCTTACCATAGTCCAGCACGAGGATGCGGTCTGACAGGTTCATGACCATCTTCATGTCATGCTCCACCAGCACCACCGTGACGCCGGAGTCGGCCACCTTGCGCACCAATTTGTCGACCTCAATGGTCTCCTTGGGGTTCAGCCCTGCGGCAGGCTCGTCCAAAAAGATGAGTCGCGGCTTCAACGCCAATGCCCGCGCAATCTCCAGACGCTTGAGCGCGCCGTAGGGCATGCTGTCGGCCCGGGCATTGGTGTACTGCTCCAGACCCACAAACCGCATCAACTCGGCGCACTCTTGGTGGAGTTCGACGTCACGGCGCTTGATGGACGGCCAGCGCAGCGCCGCTTTGAGCGGGTTGCGATCCAGTCGCAAGTGGGCACCCACCATGACGTTCTCGATCGCACTCATGTTCATGCAAATCTGAAGATTTTGGAAGGTGCGCGCCACCCCCCGCTCGGCCAGTTCGTTGGGCGATTTCCCGCCAATGGACTCACCATCCAACAAAATCTCACCGGTGGTGGGGGTGTAAATGCCGGTGATCAAATTGAACAGCGTGGTTTTGCCCGCCCCATTGGGGCCAATCACAGCGTAAACCACCCCAGCGTCAATGCTGAAGCTGACGTTCTGCACCGCCTTGACACCACCAAAATGGATCGACAGTTGTTTGACTTCGAGAAGTGCCATGATTACTCCCCTTTTCCGAATTTAGCGGCCAACGTAGGCACCAGGCCCTTGGGCATGAAAATCATGCACAGCAGCAAAATCATGCCAAACACCACGGTTTCCCAGCCCTCAAAAGACGCTAATGCCTGCGGCAGTGCCGTCAGCAAAACAGCCCCCACGACCGAGCCATAAACAGACGCCATGCCGCCAATCACGACCATGGTCACCAACTCAATGGAGTGAAAGAAGTCCGCATAGTTGGGGGTCACAAAACCCACGTAATGGGCGGTGACACTGCCCATGACGCTGGCGAACACGGCTGAGATCACAAAAATAGACACCTTGTAGCGCACCACATTCACCCCGGCGACCTGGGACGCCACCTCCGAGCCATGCAGCGCCCGCAACGCGCGGCCAAACGGAGAATCAATCAGGTTGAGCGACGCCCAAACACTGATTGACAAGATCAGCGCCATCACCCAATACCAGTGCTTGTCACCAGACAACTCCCACCCCATCAAGCCCATCGCAGGCACCGGCATGCCGTCCGGCCCGCCCGTGTAAGCGGACTCGTTGCGCAAGACGATGTTGATGATGATGCCCAAGCCCAAAGTGGCCATCGCCAGGTAATGGCCCTTGAGCTTGAAAATGGGCCGCGCCACCAGCGCCGCCAACAAACCCGTCACCAGCGCACCGGCCGCCATGGCCAACAACGGTGGCCAACCAAAGTGGGTGGGCAACACGGCCGAGGCGTAAGCACCAATGCCCAAAAAGCCCGCATGCCCCAGACTGATCTGGCCTGCAAAACCAATCAGCAAATTCAGGCCCAGCACGATCACCGCATTGATGGCCATGCGAATGGCCAGATCAACGTAAAAGCTGTTGGGCAGTACAAAGGGCAGCACCAGCAAGATGGCCATGATGATGTAGAGCCCGACAAACATATTTTTTTTCATGCTCAGACCCGATCTGTCGATTTGCCGCCGAACAAGCCACGCGGCTTGAAGAACAGGATGAGAAGAATGAGCACGAAGGGAATCGCGTCTTTGTAGGCCGACGAGATGTACCCCGCGCCCATGGCCTCAAGAATGCCCACCAGCAAACCGCCCAGCACGGCACCCAAGCCATTGCCCAGCCCGCCCACCACAGCCGCTACAAACCCTTTCAGGCCGAGCATGATGCCCACGTCATACGAGGTCAGCGTGATGGGCGTGACCAAAATACCGCCCAGCGCGCCCAATGCCGCCGACATGGCAAAGCTCATGAACAACACCCAATTGGTGTTGATGCCCACCAGCTCCGCCGCCAGTCGGTTGAACGAGGTGGCCAGCATGGCTTTGCCGTGCAATGTGCGGTTAAAGAAATACCACAGCGCCACCACCACAATGGCCGTCACCCCCAGCACCCACAGGCTTTGCGGCATCAAGGTGGCCCCCAGAATGGAGATCGGGGTATCCCCCGAGAACGCAGGCAGGCTGTGGGTGCCCTTGCCCAACGACACCTGAACCAAGCCGCGAATGACCAGCGAGGCCCCAATGGTGATGATGATCAAGGTGACCGTCTCGGCTCCCTTGACGGGCTCAATGGCCAGCTTTTCCAGCAGCACACCCACCAAGGCGGGCACAAAAATGGCCAGCACCAGGGCCACCGGCAAAGGCAGCCCCGATTGGGTAAAGAACACCGCCAGCATGCCGCCCAGCATGATGAATTCACCCTGCGCGAAGTTGATGACATTGCTGGCGTTGTAAATCAGCGTGAAGCCAAGCGCCGCCAAGGCATAGGTGGCTCCAACTGTGATGCCGGAAAACAGAAACTGTAGAAATTCGGCAACCATCAGCGGCTCCCAGTCGCAGGCCTGTCAAGCCCGAGAAGTGTCCAAAGCATCGTCATGTGTCATCTCCTTTTTGTGCGAACTGAGCGTGTCGCTACCGTTCATTGGTCTAGATTCTGAAATACAGAACTAATTCTGTCAATATTTAAAAGTAAAAAAAAGGCACCGAGCGCGGTTCTTTTTTTCACCGCTACCGAGAAGCGGCGGACAGACCGCTCACCTCTCGTGCAACGTTTAGCGTTCGTCGTAGCTGACCACCAGTCGGTCGCTGGTTGGGCGCGCCTGGCAAGACAGTACAAAGCCTTTGTCGGTTTCCCAAGGCTCCAGCGTGAAGTTCTTGTCCATCAACACGCTCCCCTCCATCACTTTGGCACGGCAGGTGCAGCACACGCCACCTTTGCAGGAGTAGGGCAAGTCCAGCCCGGCTGCCAGCGCGACATCCAACACATGCTGATCAGGGCTCATCTGGAGTTCATGCGGCTTGCCGTCCAAAACGATGGTCAAGGCCACGTTTCCACCTGCAATGGGGGCGTGTTGGGCCACTGCGGCCTGGCGTTCTGCGGGGGTCAGCGTCTCCAGCACAGGCGAGGTGAATCGCTCGCAGTGCACCCGGTTGGCGGGCACGCCAGCGCCGAGCAAGGCCGCTTGCGTGGCCTCGATCATGACCTCCGGCCCACACACAAACACCTCGTCCATGCTGGCCACTGGGAGCAGTGCGTCAATGAGGGCGCGCACCTTGTCACCGTCAATGCGCCCCTGCAACAGATCGACCTCCTGCGCCTGACGGGACAAGATATGAATCAGGGTCAGGCGATCGGGGTAACGGTCTTTCAGGTCTTGCAATGCCTCGTTGAACATCACGCGGGACATGCTGCGGTTGCCATACACCAGGGTGAACTTGGACTGCGGATGCTCCTCCAGACTGCTGGCCATGATGGACAAAATGGGCGTGATGCCTGAGCCTGCGGCAAAACCAACCCGGTGCAAGGCCTTGGGTCGCTGGGACACAAAGCGCCCTTGCGGTGGCATCACGGACAGGGTGTCGCCCGCTTTGACCTCGGTGGCGGCCCAGTTAGAAAACACACCGCCCTCCATCGGGCGAATGCCCACGTCCAACTCGTGGCGGCCCGCCAGCTGTTGGCGGGTGCTGCAGATCGAGTAGCTGCGCCGCACATCGGCTCCGTTGATGGTGGCGCGCAAGGTCAAAAACTGGCCTGGATCGAACGAAAAAGTCTCACGCAACTGCGCAGGAATGTCAAAGGAAATAGCCACCGACCCGGCTGCCTCGGGACTGACGCGCGAGACGCGGAGATCATGAAAATGAGTAGATGTGGACATGGTGAAAACGCGTGGAGCGCGCTTAATAGGGTTTGAAGTAATCAAACGGTTCCAGGCAATTCAGGCAGCGGTAAAGCGCCTTGCAGGCCGTGGAGCCAAAGTGGGAGGTTTCTGTGGTGTTGTCGGAACCACATTGGGGGCAAATCACGTTCGGGGGAGCACTTGCGAGTCCCTTTGGCGTTGCAAACTGAATCACATGGTGGCCCTGGCTGGCACAGGCTGTGGCTTGTGGCGGCGCAATGCCATAGGCTTTCAATTTGCGGCGACCCTCTGCCGTCATCCAGTCCGTGGACCAAGCGGGGGCCAGCAGGGTGACGACTCGGGCGCTCAGGCCCGCGCTGGCCAGGGCGGCCTTGACGTCGTCTTCCATCTGGCTCATGGCCGGGCAACCGCTGTAGGTGGGCGTGATCACCACCTCCAGCCCATCCTGGCTGTCGCGAACGGCCCGCAGCACGCCCATTTCACGCAAGGAGACGACGGGAATTTCCGGGTCCGTCACCGCCTCCAGCAGCGTCCACACCGCGTAATGCGGGTCAGACGCTTGCCGCACCTCCAAGGGGCCGTTGGGCAAAGACGTGCCATTCATGGCCACTACCACACGGCTTCAGGGTGGGCGCGTGCCAGACTTTGCATCTCGCCCAGCACAAAGCCCAGGTGCTCGGAGTGCACGGCGTGCTTGCCGGTTGACACATAGCCGCCCGCAGCGGGCCGCGTCAAGGTGGCTTGGGCGAGCGTGTCGTCCAGCAGGGTGTTCCAGCGCGCCTCAATGGTGCTCAGGTCCACCCCCACGCCCTGCTCAATGGCCGTCTTTTCCATGGCACTGGAGGTCCAAAACTCTTGCGTGTAAGGCATTAAATGATCGACAGCGGCTTGCGCGCGCGCATGCGACTCGTCCGTGCCGTCACCCATGCGCAGCAGCCAATCCCGCGAATGGCGCAGGTGGTATTGCGTCTCCTTGAGCGACTTGGCGGCAATGGCGGCCAGTTGCGCATCAGACGAGGCCTTCAGTGCCTCCCACGCCAGCACCATCAGCGCGCTGTACAGAAAGTTGCGAACAATCGTGACCGCGTAGTCCCGGTTGCCAGCCGCCGTGGGTGCCAGCGCCGTGCTGTGGGGCAGCTCCAGCAGGGTGTAGTTGCGAAAGTCCGGCACGTCGCGAAAGTACGCGAGCCGATCTTCGGTGCTGTGGCCGTCATCGAGCAGCGCCGCCACATGTTGGTAAAGCAGCCGGGCCTGTCCGATCAGGTCCAGGCTGTTGTTGGCCAGCGCCATGTCTTCTTCCAAAATGGGGCCGTGGCCGCACCACTCGGCGTTGCGCTGTCCCAAAATCAGGGCGTTGTCTGCCAGATGCAGCAGGTAGTCCGTGTGCGCAGCCATTACATGTGCCCCACTTCAGCGGGGATTTCGTAGAACGTGGGGTGGCGGTAAATTTTGTCGGCGGCGGGCTCGAACAAGGCCTCTTTGTCATCGGGCGCGCTGGCCGTGATGCTGGCCGAGGGCAGCACCCAGATGCTCACGCCTTCTTGGCGGCGGGTGTACACATCACGCGCCATTTGCAGGGCCTGCGGGGCGTCAGCGGCATGCAGGCTGCCGCAGTGCTTGTGCTCCAAGCCTTGTTTGCTGCGGACAAAGACTTCCCAGAGCGGCCATTCTTTCAATGCGGGGGCGTTCATGCTGCTTCCTTCAATGTTGTGTTGAGTTGTTTGCGGGCGTAGGCCAGGGCGGCGTCGCGCACCCATTGCCCATCGTTGTGTGCCTTGACACGGGTGGCCAGGCGCTCTTTGTTGCAAGGTCCGTTGCCATTCACCGTGGCCCAGAACTCGTCCCAATCAATCGCGCCATAGTCATGGTGCTGGCGCTCTTCGTTCCACTTGAGGTCGGAGTCAGGCAGGGTCACGCCCAGCACTTTGGCTTGGGGGACGGTGGCGTCAATGAACTTTTGACGCAAATCGTCGTTGGAGATGCGCTTGATGCCCCAGCGCATGGCTTGCGCGCTGTGCGGACTGTCCGCATCGGGCGGTCCAAACATCGCCAGGCACTTCCACCAGAAGCGGTTCACCGCGTCTTGCACCATGGCTTTTTGCTCCGGCGTTCCCTTCATCATGACCAGCAGGGCCTCATAGCCCTGGCGCTGGTGAAAGGACTCTTCCTTGCAAACGCGAATCATGGCGCGCGCGTACGGCCCGTAGCTGCAACGGCACAAGGGAATTTGATTCATGATGGCCGCCCCATCAACCAACCAGCCCACCACGCCCACATCGGCCCAATTGAGCGTGGGGTAGTTGAAGATGGAGCTGTATTTGGCTTTGCCGCTGTGCAGGCCTTCCAGCATCTCGTCGCGGCTGGTGCCCAGTGTCTCTGCCGCGCTGTACAGGTACAGGCCGTGGCCGCCTTCGTCTTGCACCTTGGCAATCAGAATGGCTTTGCGTTTGAGGCTGGGCGCGCGGCTGATCCAATTGCCCTCGGGCAACATGCCCACAATTTCACTGTGGGCGTGCTGGCTGATTTGGCGCACCAGCGTCTTGCGGTAGGCCTCAGGCATCCAGTCTTGGGGTTCGATTTTTTGGTCGGCGTCCACCTTGCTGTCAAACCGGGCGCGGTACTCCGGATTTTCAAGCGCGGACACCTTCGCGAGTGGCTTGGGGCCATCGGTGTCCTGAACATTAAAAGACTGCGTGTACATGGTGATTAACTCCTGTGAGTAGAAAGAGAGAGAAACTTAGGCAATGCCATTCAGTTCGGGTCGGCAGGCAGACGCCAGACGGGCGGGCGTTTTTCAAGAAAGGCGGCAATGCCGTCTTTCGCTTCTGGGGTGGCGCGCTGGCGGGCAATCCGTTGCGCGGTGTCCTCCATGACCTGCGCGTCCAGCGGGCGGCCGTGGATGGCGGCAATCAGGTCTTTGGCCGCTTGTTGCGCCTGCGGGGCACCTGCCAGCAGCGCCTCGGTCAGGAGGGCCATGCGGGCATCCAACTCAGCGACGGGTGCCACCTCGCTGACCAGCCCCATCGCCAGCGCCTGCTCGGCCGTGACGCGCTCGGCGCTTTGAAACAAGCGCAAGGCATGGCGAGGTCCGATGGCGCGCAAGACATACGGACTGATGACCGCCGGAATGATGCCAAAGCGGACCTCTGAGGTCGAGAAACTCGCATCGCTGGCCGCCACCGCCATGTCACACGCGGCCGCCAAACCGGTGCCCCCGCCCAACGCGGCCCCTTGCACGCGGGCAATCGTGGGCTTGGACATCGTGGCCAGCGCGTTCAACATGGCAGCAAAACGGCGGGCATCGTCCAGATTCTCTGGCTCGCTGTAGGCAGACACCCGCTTCATCCAGTTCAAGTCGGCCCCGGCTGAGAAGTGACGTCCCCGCCCTGCCAAAACCACAACGCGCACCGACGCATCGGCATTCAGCGCCGCGCAAGCCCGGCTCAGGTCAGCGATCAGGACTTCGTCAAAGGCGTTGAACACCTCAGGACGGTTCATCCAGATCGTGGCAAGCGCGCCCTGGCGTTCAATATCAAGCGTTTTGTACATAAGCAAATGGGCTCCTGATTGATGCCTTTTAGTGCCACAACCCATACAGGCTGTGCGCAAGCTGCTATTCAAGTCATAGCAGCTCCAGAGACCGTGACCGACCTACTTGGCCAGCGTCCAGTCCCCACCCTTGATCTCCAGCATGCGAAAGGCCGACAGGTCCAGCCCCATGTGGTCG
>JAGODZ010000303.1 GCA_017997975.1 Rhodoferax sp. | reverse complement strand
GCGTGAAGCGCGTGCCCGCTTGCTTGAGACCCCAAAACAGCTCGACCAGCGCCGGGTTGTTCAGCAGTGGTTCCCCCATCACAATCAGCCAGTAGCCCGCCTCATCCACCCAAAACGGCAGGAAGGCATGGCTGGGCAAAAGAAATTCTGGGTCGCGGTGAAAGGCCACATAGTGGCTCGCGCCGTTCCAGCCACGGCGCGCCTGGCGGCTTGCAAAGTCGGCGTAATCTGCCGCGGCCGCGCACAGCGCGTTGGCTTCGTCTTGCTCGACCCCCACCCGCCCTAAGCAAAAGCCACCGTCGGACGCCAACACGGCGCGGCGCTCGCCCGACAGTGAGGCAATCACCGGCGGCAAAAAGTCATCCAGGCGCGCATCCGGGCCCTGCAGCGGACGCGCAAGTGCCTGCACCCAGCCGTTTTCAAGTGCTTGCGCCAGCACCACAGGGGCGTCTGCCTCGACGGCGCTCCATGCCGCCAGATCCAGTGAGCGATCGCCGGTTAACAGGGCTTGTAAGGCCGCCTCGGAGTGGCCAGGTGTTTTTTTGGCAAAGGCGTGCAGTGCGCCCGCCGGTGTGAGCATGAACCCATCGGTTGCAGTGAAAGTCATGAGGTACCCAGCCAAACGAAAAGTTAACGAAACGCCAAGGAGCAGATGTTTTGAGTGGTCAACAAACAGCGCTCTAGCGCTATCGGTGGAGGCGTAAATGCACCAAGGTGCCAAGAAAGGTGTCTAGCGGCTGAAGGCGCATGTCCAAGCGCTGCGCACGCGCCTCAGCGTCTTGGTGCGCCACCTTGTCAATGGAGATGCCAGTCGCTTGCTTGTCATGCTGGCACAGGTTCCGCAGCAACGGCAGTGCGGTGTTACTGGCGGCCCATTGCGCATCGGGGTTGACGATCAAGCGGTTCACAAATGACACCCGGACCTCAAATGGCTGGCGCAGCGCGAGTGCCTCGGCCAGTTGGCTCAGAAAGAGCTTGGGTTCAGACGTTGGCAGTGCCTCCACGCGAGTTTGAAAATCAGCGATGCTCAAGGGAGCGATTTCAATTGGTGCCGTCACGGGCAATGCAACTTCAGGACGGGCCACTGGCGTAGAAAAAACAGGCGTCGGTCGCTTGGTCGCAGCGACAGCCCGCACCGTCGCTGCCACCCGCGCGGCGGGCACTTGCTGCACGGTGGCAGACACCGGCGGTGCTGCCGCCGGGGCCGCACGGCGAGGTCTTTGTGGCGCTGCTTTTAACAGGGCCGCGCGCATGTCGTCGATGCCATAGGGTTTGTGCAGCAGGATCAGCGACTGGCTTGTCATGTGACTGGCCTCCAGTGCCATCCAGGTTTCATCAAACGCAGGTGCCACCAGCACCGCCGGCGCTCCATTGAGCCACTCAAGCAGGCGGACCTGTGCTTCTGGCGTCCAACGCGCCAAACCCCGGCCCGACAGATCGAGCACATACAGGTCTGCCAATGGCAGCGCCACCTCGCGCCCTGGCGGCACGGTGTCGCACTGAAAGTTCGGCAGGGTTTTGCCAATGAGCATGACCATGGCCGTCTCTTCGCGCGCCGTCAGGCCTGCCAATGCGACGTTCATACCAGCTCCCGGGCTTGTTCCAGCTGCAAGCTGACCGCCTCCCAATCGCCGGGCAAGGCCGTGGCCGTTTTAAGCAAGGCACGGCGCGCCAGCATGAATGCCAGGTTGTCGTGACAGGTCACGCAGTGGTGTAAAAATTCGTTTTGGGCCGCCAGGTCAGCGCGTTCAAACGCCAACACCGCTTGCTTGGCCAGCAGCCGGGAATCGTCAGCACTGCAGCGCCGGGCACGGGTGGAGATGTCGGCACTGGGGTGGGCCAGCACACTCCAGCGCGTGGCCAGCGGATGGATGGCGGGCAGTACCGCTTGCGCGGCCTGCGCCTCAAACCAGCGCACCACATGTTCTGGCAGCCGCGCGCGTGCCAACTGCAGCGCGGTGCGCTTGAGTGCTTCATCGTGCACACCAAAGCAACGGAACAGGTCAGCCAAAGCACCTTGCACGGGCTCGGCACCTGGCAGCTCAAGTGCTGCCTTCAAGCGCGCCAAGTGAACAGCCGCATCGCGTGGGTGACGCAGCAGCTGGCGCGTTTGCTGGCGCAACGCCCGCCGGGCGGCCAGTGCGCTAGGGAAGACGCTGGTCATGGGGAGCTCTCTTGAGTGAAGGCGAGGTCAGTCAAGCAGCGTGTCCATCAGGTCAATCATGAACTCGGCTTGCTCTTGAGTCATCGGCTCAAAGCCGCTGGGCAGCCCGAGTGCGTCAAGCACATCGCGGTCACCCGGTTCGTGACCGACACCCAGCAGGGCGTCGCTGATGCGCGGCAGGTCAACCGCGATGCGGGGATGGGCCAACACCACATGCGAGATATCACTGATGCGGCTTTCAACCAACACCTGCAACTGACTGCGGGTCATTCGGGTGAGCGAGGCATAGGCCTCGGCCAAGAAAAACGAGGCCTCCACCTCTCCTTTGATGGCCAGCCGCGCAGCCGCCTGAAAACTGTCCACGGGCACCCACTCCACCAACGCCTCGGTGAGGTCGGCGGGCTCCAGCAGGCGCAGGCCGATCAGCTTGACGTCCTTGTTGTCGGTCAGGGCAATGCGGTGGCCGGGCTTGATGTCTTCCAGCGTGCGCAGGCCCGACTCTGCTCCGGTGGCAATGACCATTTCATCGAATTTGTCAGTGGGTCGCGCAAACGGGATGTAGCCTTGGTTACGGATCAGGTCGGTGGCATCAAACGGGTTGGCGTACACCAAGTCGGCTTTTTCTGCCGCCAGCCATTGCGCTTGTTCAGACGGACTGACGGGCGTGAGCAGGTGCAGGTGAATGCCGGAGCGGCGTTGTAGCAACGTGTTGAGCATGTGCCAGCCGGCAAAACGGTCAGGGGAGAAGTCGGGCGCGATCAAAAAATTGAGAGTCATGGTGTGGCCTGTCCCTTCTCTTGCGCCAGCCAGTCGCGGTACACCGGAATCAGTGCTTCAATACGGGTGCGTGACGGCTTGCGGCGCACCGAGGTGTAACCGGCGATCTTTCCCTGCCGGATGTTGGGCACTGCTGTGGCGTACACCCAGTAATACGAGCCATCTTTGCGTAAATTTTTGACGTAACCGTGCCATTTTTTTCCCGCCTCAACGGTGTCCCACAAGTCCTTGAAAGCGGCTTTGGGCATGTCGGGGTGGCGAAGAATATGGTGGGGCTTGCCGATCAGGTCGTCTCGCTCCCAGCCGCTTAGTTCGACGAAAGCGTCGTTGGCGTGGGTGAGAATGCCTTCCAGGTCGGTGCGTGAAACGATCAGTCGCCCTTCCGGAAAGGGGACTTCCACGTGGGACGCGAAAACGGTGCGGGAATCGCCGTTGGTGTAGGTCAGCCGCGATTCGATGGCATCAGCGACAGGGCGGGTCATGTCGGGCAGTTTCATGGTGGCCCCTTCAAATCAGCTTGGTCAGCGTTTCGGCTGCGCGCTTGATATCCAGAAAAATCAGGCCCAGCTTGGCGTTGGACTTGGCCAGCACGGTGAGCACCGCCTCAGGACCGGCCGAGCTCATGATCACATAGCCGCGCTCCCCTTGAATCAACACGCGTTCCAGCGAACCCCGTGCCAACTCTTTTGCAGTGCGCTCACCCAAGGACAGCAAGGCGGCTGACATGGCACCCATGCGGTCCTCGTCCATGCCGTGGGGCAGGGCCGAGGCAATCATCAGACCATCAGTCGATATCAGGGCTGACGCCTCGATATCGGCCGG
>JAGODZ010000302.1 GCA_017997975.1 Rhodoferax sp. | reverse complement strand
TCTATGCCGTGGTGGCTTACCTGCTCAATTTAGGCAGCATCGTGCCGGACGACTTGGTGCTCTCCAACACCAATATGGCAGACGTACAAAACCTGCTGCCCAACCGCAACGGCATGACCACCGACCACGGTCTGTGGCCTGGCAAAGGGCTGGGTAACGGAGGTAAACCGGACGTCAAGGTCACGGCTTGCATGAAAAATTGCGACGTGGGCGTGGCCATTCAATCGTCCTTGCCCGATTTTGCGCGCAACGCCCATGGCAATCTCGCGGAGCAGAACCGGTCAGTCGGCGCGCAACACGGTGTCAACACCACCGTGGCGCCAGCGACCAGCCTCGCGCAGTCTCGCGAACTCGCCCGCAGCAGCCCGCCTACCGCGCCGGTACTTAAAACGGCGTCCACAACCGCCATGGCCTTGACCAAAACCTACAGCTGTGTGGCTTGCCACGGCGTGGCCACCAAGATTGTGGGCCCTGGTTTTCGGGAGATCGGCAAAAAATACGAAGGCCGTGCCGACGCCGTCAGCTACCTTGAGGGGAAAATTCGGGCAGGCGGCGCTGGTGTTTGGGGTGACATTCCCATGCCGGCCCAAAGCCTGAACAGCACCGAGGCCACCGCGATTGCCCAGTGGCTGATGACCGGCGCGCCCGATTGAGCGTAAACGCTCCGCCCCCCAGTTTTTAAACGCCCCGTATTTAACGCATTCAGTGACCCAGGAGAACTTGATGAAAAACCGCAGAGAAGTGTTAACCCATTCCGCCCAATTGACCGCCATGCTGGCGACGTTGGGCCTGCTTCCCCATGCCGCTCAGGCGCAGGTGGCCGGCTTCAATACCGCCGCCTTTGATGCCAAAACCATGGCAGATCTCATGAAGTCGTTGGGCGGCGGAACCCCTGCCGAGAGCAAAGACGTCACCATCACCGGTCCTGACATCGCTGAGAACGGTGCCGTGGTTCCCGTGGGGGCTTCCACCACGCTGCCCGGTGTGAAGCGCTTGTTGCTGTTGGTCGAAAAAAATCCCGCCATGCTGTCGGCTATGTTCGATGTCACCGACGCCGTCGACGCCAATTTTCTGACGCGGGTGAAGATGGGCCAATCCTCCAACGTGTTTGCCGTGGCCATGATGGCTGACGGCAAAGTGCTTTACGCCGTGAAAGAAATCAAGGTCACTTTGGGCGGTTGCGGCGGCTAAGCCGAGCGCCCCGCTTCCATCCATTCATTACTATTTGAGGAGAACAATATGGCAGATCCGATGCGCATTCGTGCACAGTCAGCAGGTGACAAGGCAACCGTCCGTGTCTTGATGAGTCATGAAATGGAGACTGGCCTTCGCAAAGACGGGGCTGGCAAGTTGATTCCCGCTTGGTACATCCAGGAGGTGGTTGCCGCATTGAACGGTAAATCGGTAATGACCGCTCAGTGGGGTCCCTCCGTGTCCAAAAACCCGTTTTTGCAATTCAATATCAAGGGTGCCAAAGCAGGTGACAAAGTCTCCGTGTCTTGGACCGACAACAAAGGCGAGAAGCGCACCGACGAAGCCACTGTTTCCTAACACCAAGGAAAAGACCATGCGAACACTCACCCACCTGCTTGTCCTTGCCGCCTGCACGGCTGCAACGGCCGCCGTGGCAGAGCCTAAATCAGCCTCTGACGCCATCAACGAGTACCGTGCCATGCTGGCTGACGGTAACCCCGCTGACCTTTATGAGGCCAAGGGTGAAGACCTGTGGAAGACCAAACGGGGCCCCAAAGCGGCTACTTTGGAGCAATGCAATCTGGGCCAAGGACCGGGTGTCGTCAAAGGCGCTTTTGTGACCCTGCCGCGCTGGTTTGCGGACACCGCCAAAGTGCAAGACTTGGAATCTCGCTTGCTGACCTGCATGGAGACCTTGCAGGGCTTTGACGCCAAAGCCATTGCCAAGACCGCTTTTGGCAAAGGGGAGCAAGTCAACCTGACTGCGTTGGTGACGTGGATTTCTGCTGAATCCAAAGGGATGCGCTTCAACCTGCCACAGGCGCACGCTGAAGAGCAGAAAAACTTTGAGCTGGGCAAGCGTGCGTTTTACTACCGTGGTGGGCCGCACGACTTCTCTTGCGCTTCGTGCCATGGCGAAGCGGGCAAACGCATTCGCATGCAAGAACTGCCCCAACTCTCAGGCAACCCAGGCGACGGTGTTGGCTTTGCCGCCTGGCCCGCCTACCGGCTGAGCAACGGTCAAATGTGGGGCATGCAGCAGCGCCTGAACGATTGTTTCCGCCAGCAGCGCTTTCCTTACCCCGGCTACACCTCGGATGTCACCATTGCGCTAGGCGTCTTCATGGGCGTGAATGCCAAAGGGGCCGAGTCAGTCGCACCCGCCCTCAAACGCTAAAGGACTCCTGTCATGAAGAAAAAAACAATTGCTTTGGTGGTGACCGCTATTGCGCTGGCGGGCTGTGCCTCTGTGGCCACTGGGCCCGATTACGACGCTTTGTTGTCCAAAATGATGCTGGGTTCGTTCCGCGACGAAGGCATTGCCAAGACCGATCGTCTGGTGCAAGACCGCGCCAATGCCGTGTGCTCGCAGGCCTTGGGTGGCGATGTGCCCGCTGAGGTTGCTCAGTCGATCGAAAAAGAGGCCATGAAAACCGTTCGCTTTCCTGCGGACGGAAAATTCCTGGGCGATTGGCGTGAGGGTGAAAAGCTGGCGCAAAACGGCCGGGGCATGACGTGGACCGACAAGTCCGCTGCGACCAGTGCCAATGGCGGCAACTGCCTGAATTGCCACCAAGTCACCAAAGAAGAAATCTCGTATGGGACGATTGGTCCCAGCCTGTACCAGTACGGTAAAAATCGCGGTGTGACGGATGTGCAAAGCGAGCAGTCGCGTCCCATCGTCGAATACACCTGGGGCAAGATATACAACCCCAGAGCGGCCAATGCCTGCTCCCACATGCCCCGTTTTGGCCAAGCTGGCTTGCTGGACGAGGCCCAGATGAAGGACCTGATGGCCCTGCTGCTGGACCCCAAGTCGCCCGTTAACCAGTAACCCTGCCAAGACCCCCGGCCATGAACCTTTCCAAACGTGAATTTATCCAGCTGCTGGGCGCCGCCTCAGTGGCCGGTTTGCAGCTGAACCGCTTTGCGCATGCCGACACCGCGACGGCGCAAAAAGGGCTGTACGACATGGCGCCGTTTGGCAACGTGTCGCTGCTGCACATGACAGATTGCCACGCGCAGCTCATGCCGATTCACTTTCGGGAACCCAGTGTGAACATGGGCGTGGGGGCCATGCAAGGCCAACTGCCGCATTTGGTGGGTGAGCACCTGCTCAAAGCAGCGGGTATTCGGCCTGGCACGGCGCAAGCCCACGCGTTCACCTACATCGACTTTGCCAACGCCGCGCGCCGCTATGGCAAGGTCGGTGGCTTTGCGCACTTGGCCACGTTGGTCAAGCAACTCAAGGGCAGTCGCCCGGGTGCCTTGCTGCTGGATGGGGGGGACACCTGGCAAGGGTCGGCCACGTCTTTGTGGACCAATGCGCAAGACATGGTCGATGCCTCCAAGCTCTTGGGCGTGGATGTGATGACCGGGCACTGGGAATTCACCTACGGCATGGAGCGCGTCAAAGAAATTGTCGACAAAGACTTTGCCGGCTCGATAGAGTTTCTTGCGCAGAACGTCAAAACCAATGATTTTGGCGACCCGGTCTTCAAGCCCTACACCTTGCGTCAAATCAACGGCGTGTCGGTGGCCATTATTGGCCAGGCTTTTCCCTATACCC
>JAGODZ010000301.1 GCA_017997975.1 Rhodoferax sp. | reverse complement strand
AACACGGGGACGGTGGCGGGATCAGCCTGTACGGACGCCGCCAGCACCAGACAAACCCCAAGCAAGCTGCTCATGCGGTGAGCGCTGCCTTACCGCGAAGCCACCCGTGCGGTGGCCTGTCGGTTGCGCCAGTAGTGCCAGGCCACAAAGGCGGCGACGCCCGCCAAACCCAGCTCGTCGGTGAACGGCAAGGCCACCACCAACAGGCTGGCAGACCCAATCGCCACCACGCGCTCAACCCAGTTCAGTCGCCCAAACAAGAAGCCAATGGCGCCGGCACCCCACATGCCAATGGCGACCAGAGCTTTGAACACGATCCAAGCGGTGTCCGTCCAATCGCCGCTTTGCAGCATCAGCGCCGGGCTATACACCGCCATAAACGGCACGATGAAGCCGGCAATGGCCACGCGAATGGCTTGCATGCTGATCTTCAAGCCGCTTTCACGCGCAATCGGTGCCGCTGCAAACGCGGCCAGCGCCACCGGAGGCGTCAGGTCGGCCATGATGCCAAAGTAGAAGACAAACATGTGAGAGACGATCAACGGCACCCCCAGCTCCAGCAACACGGGTGCGGCCAGTGAGCTGGTGATGATGTAGTTGGGAATGGTGGGAATGCCCATGCCCAGCACCAAGCAAGTCACCATGGTCAGAAACAGCGCCAAGAACAGGCTTTCTCTGCCAATGGCAATGATGTGGCCACCCAACTCCGCAGCGACGCCGGTCAGGTTGATCACGCCAATGATGACGCCCACCAAAGCGCAGGCAATGGCTACCGGCAGCGCATGACGAGCGCCATCCACCAACGCGGTGATGGCCAGCTGGCGAGCATCGGCCCCGACGCGCCGCGCGTAGGTCAGTGCCACCAACACGGCCACCAACACAAAGAAAGCCCCCACACCGAATTGGAAGAAGCCTGAGCAGGCAATGCCCAACAGCGCCCAGAACAAGCCGCGCAGCGCCAAGCTCTTCACGCCGGTAAGCACCGCCGCGCCAAAAATCAAAATGGCCGTCAGGCCCAGTCCGACGGTGCCGGAGAACAAGGGCGTGTAGCCCGAAAACAGCAGCGCCACCAAGCCGGCCAGCGGCAGCAGCAGGTACCAGCGTTCGCGCACTGCCGTCCACGGGTTGGGACAATCTTCTTTGGCCATGCCCAGCAGGTTCTTGTGGCCCGCCTCCAGGTGCACCATCCAGAACGCGGTCACAAAATACAAAATGGCAGGAATAACAGCCGCTTTGACGATTTCGATGTAAGGCACATTGATGGTCTCGGCCATGATGAACGCCACCGCGCCCATCACCGGCGGCATGATTTGCCCGCCCATGCTGGCCGTGGCCTCCACGCCGCCCGCAAAGGCTGAGCTGTAGCCAAAGCGCTTCATGAGCGGAATGGTGAACTGGCCAGTGGTCACCACATTGGCCACGCCTGAGCCGCTGATGGTGCCCATCAAGCCCGACGAGATCACCGCCACTTTGGCTGGGCCGCCTCGGGTATGGCCCACGGTGCCTAGCGCAAAGTCGGTGAACAGTTTGATCATGCCGGCTTGTTCTAAGAAGGAGCCAAACAAAATGAACAGAAAAATGTAGGTGGACGACACATAGGTGGGCGTGCCGTAAATACCTTCGGTGCCAAAACCCAAGGTGCCGACAATTTGGTCCAGCCCAAAGCCCCGATGCGCCAGCGCGCCAGGCAGGTACTCGCCAAACATGCCGTACAGCAAAAAGGTGGCGCAAATAATCGGCAGGCCCCAACCCATGGCACGTCGCGCGGCCTCAAACACCAAGGCCACTGTCACCACGCCCACCACCCAGTCGGCGGTGGTCAGGTCACCAGCGCGTTGGGTTAAATCGGCCTCAAAAATCCACTGGTACAGCCCAAAGGCAAAACCGGTCAGGCCCAGCACCCAACCCAAAGCGCGCCAGAACAGGGTGCGACCGCCCATGGGAGGGTAGAGCACAAAAATCATCAGCAAAACAAAGCCAACGTGAATGGCGCGAATCACCAAGCTGGACAGGGGGTGGAAGGACGCCATCCACAACTGGTAGCTGGAGAAGCAAATCGCGATCCAGAAAAGCGCGCCGGTCAGCGGCGTGTGCGTCGTCTCTTCTAGAGGGGGTGTGGGAGCGTTCATGAAGGCCTCTTCAATGGAGTGGGTGGGAAAGGCCCCGCCAAGGGGCCTATTCACAGGGGCTGATGGTAAACGCGCTTACTTGACCAGACCGACTTCTTTGTAGTAACGCGCCGCACCGGGGTGCAGAGGCACGGGCATGCCCTTGATGGCGTTTTCACGCTTGATCACTTTGGCCGAGTTGTGGGCAGCGTACAGCGTGTCCAAGTTCTCGTACATTGACTTGGTCATTTGGTAGGCCAACTCGTCTGACACGCCTGAATGGGTGATCAAAAAGTTGGGAATCGCTGCCGTGGCAATGTCGGCGGTTTGACCGGGGTAGGTGTTGGCTGGGATCACCGCGGCTTGGTAAGCCGCATCGCCCACCTTGGCCACCACGTCAGCAGGCACCGGAATCACGATGATGTTCACCGCAGTGGCCAAGTCGCGAATCGAGGCCACACCCAACCCAGCCGACTGCAGCGTGGCATCCAACTGGCGGTTTTTCATCAGTTCGACCGACTCACCAAACGCCAGGTATTCCACCTTGGCCAGGTCCGCGTAGTTGATGCCAGCGGCCTTGAAAATGGCACGGGCGTTCAACTCGGTGCCGGACTTGGCGGCGCCCACGGAGATGCGCTTGCCCTTCAAATCGGCCAGCGTTTTGATGCCCGAATCTGCGCCCGCCACAATCTGGATGTAGTTGTTGTAAGTGCCCGAGAGGCCGCGCAGCTTGTCCAGCTTGGTTTTAAAACCCGCTTCGGCATCGCCTTTCCACGCGTCGGAAACCGAGTCCCCCAGCGCCAGTGCCAACTCCCCGCGACCGGCTTGCAGCAGGTTCAAGTTTTCCGCCGAGGCTTTGGTCACTTGGGCAGTGGCACGCACATTGGGGATGGCCTTGGCGTAAATCTGAGACAGGGCCACGCCCATGGGGTAATACACACCGCTTTGGCCGCCGGTGAGCACGTTGACGAATTGTTGTTGGGCCACGGCGTGGCCCGCGCTGGCGATGATCAGGGCGCTGGTGAGTAGATGTTTCAATTTCATGCGGGTCTCCATCAAGTTATTGAGAAATCCGTGATGTGGTCACGGTAGTTTTAGCTATGCACAATGCTTGCCAAGCTGTAATCAGCGTTAAGTCCTTGATTTGATTGGACGCGCGCGATAAAAGTGTGCGGTTATCCAGAATGACGGGTTGCTCTTGTCGGTTGGACCGCACAGCGTGGGTCGATCACCTCGCTTTGCCCAGTCTTCTTTGCGAAATCTTTAACGCAGGTGGCGCAGGCTCTCGGGCGAGAGTTCAGCGCACCGGTTGACCCCCAGCATGGCCATATTGCGGTCCACCTCGTCACGCAGCAGCGAGATGGCGTGCAACACGCCGGCCTCAGAGGCCACCGCTGCGGCGTAATTGAAGGGCCGACCCACAAACACCATGCGGGCACCCAGCGCCAAGGCCTTGAGCACGTCAGAGCCCCGACGAAACCCGCTGTCGATCAGCACAGGCATGTCCCCCACCGCAGCCACTACCGGAGCGAGCAAGCGCAGCGGCGACACCGCGCAGGCGCACGGGGCGGATGCCCTCATTTTGTCCAACCACGGTGGACGCCAGTTGGGCGGCGCGGTGTCGCCGCTGCGCTTGCTCGCTCCGGTAGTGGCTGCGGTGGGGGACATGCCTGTGG
>JAGODZ010000300.1 GCA_017997975.1 Rhodoferax sp. | reverse complement strand
GGTTTGCCGGTGGTGATGAAGCGCTTGCTGGAAGCCGGCTTGTTGCACGCCGATGCGATGACCGTTAACGGGCGGACCTTGGGTGACAACGTGGCGGAGGCGGAGTGCTTTAACGACGATGTGATTCTTCCCATGAGCGCACCGCTGGTGGCGCAGGGCGGCTTGGCGGTTTTGCGGGGCAACTTGGCACCCCTGGGCGCGGTGATCAAACCGTCGGCGGCCACGCCTGCGTTGCTAAAGCACACCGGCCGCGCCGTGGTGTTTGAGACCATTGAGCACTACAAAACCCGCATTGAAGACCCCGACCTGGACATTGATGCCGACTGCATCATGGTGTTGAAAAACTGTGGCCCCAAGGGTTACCCCGGCATGGCCGAGGTGGGCAACATGGGCTTGCCCGCCAAGCTGCTCAAACAGGGCGTCACCGACATGGTTCGCATTTCTGATGCCCGCATGAGTGGCACCGCGTTTGGCACGGTGGTGTTGCATGTGGCCCCCGAAGCGGCCGCCGGGGGGCCGCTGGCCTTGGTGCAAGACGGCGACCTGATTGAGCTGGATGTGGCCGAGCGCCGCTTGCATTTGCTGGTCAGCGACGAGGAGTTGGCGCTGCGCCGCGCCCAATGGACACCGCTTCCCGCGCCCACGTCGGGCTACGTGCACATGTACCACCGCCATGTGCTGCAGGCCGACCAAGGCGTTGACCTGGACTTCCTGGTGGGCTGCCGTGGCAGCGCCGTGCCGCGCGAATCCCATTAAACAGAACAACGAGAACGCTCATGGCCCGTATTCAACTGAACCATGTTTTCAAAGCGTATGGCGATCACGCCCCCGTGATTCGCGATGTGACGCTGGACATTGGCGAGAACGAATTCTGTGTTTTTGTCGGCCCGTCGGGCTGCGGAAAATCGACCTTGCTGCGCATGATTGCCGGCCTAGAGACCATCAACAGCGGTCAGCTTCAAATTGGTGGCCAGCTCATGAATGACGTGGCGCCAGCCCACCGGGGCGTGGCCATGGTGTTTCAGAGCTACGCCCTGTTTCCGCACATGACCGTGTTTGAGAACATGGCGTTTGGCCTGCGACTGGCGAAGGTGCCTGATGCGCAGCTGCAAAGCCGGGTGCGCGAAGCGGCTCGCATTTTGCAACTCGACCCGCTCTTGGACCGTTTGCCCAAAGCCTTGTCAGGTGGACAGCGCCAGCGCGTGGCCATTGGCCGGGCGATTGTGCGCGAACCCGGTGTGTTTTTGTTTGACGAACCCTTGTCCAACTTGGATGCTGCCCTGCGGGTGCAAACGCGGTTTGAGATTGCCAAAATTCACCGTGACTTTGGCAAGGCCAGCACGGTGTACGTCACGCACGACCAGGTGGAAGCCATGACGCTGGCCGACCGCATTGTGTTGCTCAACGCCGGGGAAGCGGTGGCGCGCGATGGCAGCGTGGCTCAGTTTGGCCCGCCGCTGGAGCTGTACCACCACCCGCGCAACAAGTTTGTAGCGGGCTTCATTGGCTCGCCCAAGATGAACTTTTTGGAAGGCACGCTCATCGCTGCCACGCCGGACACGGCGACCGTACAACTGACCGGTGGTGAATCGCTCCAAGCCCGGGTGAATGCCATGGCCGTGCCACTCAACAGTGCCGTCACCTTGGGCCTGCGCCCTGAAGACGGCGAAGTCGGCACCGCGACGCAACACATTGCGCGACCCGTGCAGTGGCAGGAGCGCTTGGGTGAAAGCACTTACCTGTATTTGGACAGCGGTGTGCGTGGCGAGCCTTGGGTCGTGAAAGCGCCCGGCAACTCCTATGCCAAAACCGGTGACCGCTTGGCCTTGTCCTTGCCGCCGCAGCATTTGCACTTGTTTGACGCCAAAGGCCACGCCTTGGCGCGCACGGTGGCGAATCACGATTTACTGCTGGCCACCTTGGCCGCCGTCGCTTAAGCCGAGGTGGGTATGGAATTAGGTGTTTGTTATTACCCCGAGCACTGGCCGGAAGCGGTCTGGGCAGAAGACGCGCAGCGCATGGCGGCCATGGGGATTCGCTATGTGCGCATTGCTGAATTTGCCTGGAGCCGCATTGAGCCCAGTCCGGGTGATTTTCAATGGGGCTGGTTGGACCGCGCCATTGCCACGCTGGCCGACGCCGGGTTGCAGGTGGTGATGTGCACGCCAACCGCTACCCCGCCGAAATGGCTGGTGGATGCTGACCCGACGATGCTGGCGGTCGACGCGCAAGGGCAAACCCGCGGCTTTGGTTCGCGCCGCCACTACTGCTTTTCCAGCGCCAGCTACCGCGCGCAGTCCGACCGCATCACCACTGCCGTGGCGCAGCGTTACGGCCAGCACCCGGCTGTGGTGGCTTGGCAAACTGACAACGAATACGGTTGCCACGACACGGTCTTGAGCTACAGCGCGGCGGCCCTTGCCGGTTTTCGGACTTGGCTGCAGGCGCGTTACAAAACCATTGAAGCGCTCAACACCGCCTGGGGCACCGTGTTTTGGAGCCAGGAATACCGCCACTTTGACGAGGTCGATGCCCCCGTGGGCACGGTGACCGAGGCCACGCCCGCCCACTGTTTGGACTACCGCCGGTTCGCCTCCGATGAAGTGGTGGCCTTCAACCGCCGCCAAGTCCATATTCTGCGAGCGCTGTCTCCGGGTCGCGATGTGCTGCACAACTTCATGGGGTTTTTCACCGAGTTTGACCACCACGCTGTGGCCGCTGACTTGGATGTGGCCACGTGGGACAGTTACCCCTTGGGCTTCACCCAAAACTTCTTCTTGAGCGCGGACGAAAAGCGCCAGTACGCCCGCACCGGCCACCCTGATATTCCGGCGTTTCACCACGACCTGTACCGGGGCATGTGCAAGGGCCGCTGGTGGGTGATGGAGCAGCAACCCGGCCCGGTCAACTGGGCGCAGTGGAACCCCGCACCGTTGGATGGCATGGTGCGGCTGTGGACCTGGCAAGCTTTTGCCCATGGTGCCGAGGTGGTGAGCTATTTCCGCTGGCGCCAAGCGCCGTTTGCGCAAGAGCAAATGCACGCGGGGTTGAACCGGCCCGACCGCAGTTTGGACCAAGGCGGCATCGAAGCGACCCAAGTTGCCGAGGAACTGCAAATCCTTAAGCAAAATAGGCCTCTAGCCCATGTCCCACCTGCGCAAGCAGCTATCATTTTTGATTACCCTAGCGTGTGGATGGCGCAAATTCAACCGCAGGGTGCCGACTTCAATGCCATGGAGTTGAGCTTTCGGGTGTACAGCGAGTTGCGCCAACTCGGGCTGGATGTGGATGTGCTGCCCAGCAGTGCCGACCTCACCGGCTATGCGTTGATTGTGTTGCCCGCCCACCTGCGGGAAGACGCTCATTTGGCGCAGCGCTTGGCCGCGTCAGGCGCGCAAATCGTCTTGGGTCCGCGCAGTGGTTCCAAGACCGCCTCGCTGGCCATTCCTGAGGCTTTGGCACCGGGCGCGTTCTCAGTCCTTGCCGGGGTGCAAGTGCAGCGGGTTGAATCCTTGCCGCCGGGACTGGTAGAGGCCATGCAGTGGGCGCAAGGCCCAGCCACGTCGGTCAGCCGCTGGCGCGAAGACTTGACACTGGCCGGTGCCATCGCGCTGGCGCAGTTTGACGATGGCAAGCCCGCCGTCACCCGCCATGCCAACACCTGGTACGCCGCCGGTTGGCTGCACAGCGCCGGTTGGCGGCAGTTGCTGAGCCAGGCCGCTCAAGCGGCTTCGCTGCCCACCTTGGACTTGCCCGCTGAGGTGCGCGTGAGCCGCCGGGGTGACCGGGTCT
>JAGODZ010000299.1 GCA_017997975.1 Rhodoferax sp. | reverse complement strand
GGCTAATCCGTCCAGTCCAAGCATCAAAAAAGTGAGACAAACGATGAAACCTGTTTTCAAAATAGTGGCTGCAGGCGCAGCGATGTTGTGTGCCAGTGTGGTCTTCGCCCAGCAGGGTGAGACCGTCAAGTTGTTGCGTATTGATCCTCTCACCGGTTTGCTAGGCCCCGTCGGCGTCAACCAAGACAAGAGTTACAAGTTTTTTGCCGAGAAATTCAGTGGTTCGGGCAATCCAGCCGGAGTGAAGTTTGAGTTCTCAACGGTGGACAACAAACTGAGCCCAACGGAGAGTCTGAATGTCCTGAAGTCGGCCATTGACCAAGGGGTGCGCTACATCATTCAGGGCAATGGCTCTGCGGTGGCGCTGGCATTGACGGACGCGATCAGCAAGCACAACGAACGCAACCCCGGCAAAGAAGTGCTTTTCTTGAATGACTCGGCGGTGGATCCTGATTTGACCAACAGCAAATGCAGCTATTGGCATTTCCGCTTCGATGCCGACACGTCGATGAAGATGGAAGCGATGTCCAGCTTCATGAAAGACCAGCCGGACATCAAAAAGGTGTACATCTTGGGTCAAAACTACTCGCACGGCGTGCAAGTGGCCAAGTTCGCCAAGGAATCATTGGCCCGCAAGCGCCCCGACATCCAAATTGTGGGCGAAGACTTGCACCCCCTGGCCCAGGTGCGTGACTTCGCCCCCTACATTGCCAAGATCAAGGCCTCTGGTGCGGACACCGTGATCACGGGCAACTGGGGTTCAGACTTGGCACTGCTGGTGAAAGCGGCCAACGAGGGCGGCTACACCGGCAAGTTCTTTACCTACTACACGGGTGTCACAGGCACTCCCACCGCCTTGGGCACCAATGGCGCCGGTCGTGTTTACCAGATGGCTTACAACCACTACAACATGGGCGGTCAGGCTCAGAAGTGGGGCGACGAGTTCAAAGCGAAGTACAACGACGACTTCTACACCGGTTCTGTGATTCGGGTGTACCAACTGCTGGGTGCCGCCATGGCCAAAGCCAAATCGACCGATCCGTTGAAGGTCGCCGCCGCCTTAGAGGGTTTGAAGGTGAACAGCTTCAACGGTGAAGTTGAAATGCGCAAGTCAGACCACCAGCTGCAGCAGCCGCTCTACATGACCGTGTGGCAAAAAGCCAGCAAAGAGTACCCTTACAGCCCTGAAAATACCGGCATGACACTGGTGCCCGTGAAGGAGTTTCCTAACTATGTCTCCAGCACGCCGACCAGCTGCCAGATGAAGCGTCCTTCCTAAGCGATTCCCTAGAATTGCTGAGCCCATACGGGGTGCCGTATCGGGCTCTTTTTTTTAGAAGTGAAAGGTGAATCGACATGGAGTTCTTCGTCATCTCGATGCTCAACGGCCTGAGCTACGGCTTGCTGCTGTTCATGTTGAGTTCCGGGCTCACCCTGATTTTCAGCATGATGGGTGTGCTGAACTTCGCGCACGCCAGTTTTTACATGCTGGGTGCCTATGTGGGCTACTCCGTGACGCAAGTCACCGGGTTTTGGCCCGCGCTGGTCATTGCGCCGCTGATTGTGGGTGCGTTGGGCGCTTTGTTTGAACGCTTGTGCCTGCGTCAGGTGCACAAATTTGGGCATGTGGCGGAGCTGTTGATCACTTTCGGCTTGGCCTACGTCATTTTGGAGTTGGTGCAGCTGATTTGGGGCCGCATTGCTTTGGAGTTTCATCCACCCGAGCTGTTACGAGGCCCTGCTTTCACCCTCATCAACCACACCTTCAATGGCCTGTCGCTGCACTGGGGTGCAGTGCCCACTGAGATGTGCAGTTCGGCCGATGCGGCCATTCGCGTTGTCTGTTCACCGTTTCCAGCCACGCGCGCTTTCATGATGGTGGTGGCCCTCACCATGTTGGCCGCGGTCTGGCTGCTGCTGACCCGCACGCGCATTGGGTTGGTGATTCAGGCCGCGCTCACGCACCCTGATGCGGTGGAGTCTTTAGGCCACAACGTGCCTCGGGTGTTCATGTTGGTCTTTGGCGCAGGGGCGGCGCTGGCGGGCTTAGCTGGGGTGATTGGCGGCAGTACCTATTTGACAGAACCGGCCATGGCCGCGACAGTGGGGTCGGTGATTTTTGTGGTCGTGGTCGTCGGTGGTATGGGATCGTTGTCGGGCGCGTTTTTGGCCTCGGTGCTGATTGGCGTCATTCAGACCTTTGCTGTGGCGTTTGATTACTCACTGGGTTCGCTGGCGGCACAGGTGGGCATTCCCATGGGTGAGGCAGCCTCGCGCAATACCTTGGTTAACCTGCCCTTGTCGCAAATTGCGCCGATTCTTCCCTATCTTTTTTTGGTCCTCATTCTGATCTTCCGACCCAAAGGTCTGTTGGGAAAGCGGGAGACTTAGGCCATGTCATCTGCGAACATGAAAAAATTCAACGGTGGACGCTGGCTCACCTGGGGCTTGTTTGCGCTGACCATGGCGTTGGCTCCCCAGTTGTTTAACAGCGGCTTGGGGATCACTGTGCTGTCGCAAATGGGCATCGCCATCATTGCCTGCCTGTCTTACAACATTTTGTTGGGGCAAGGCGGCATGCTCAGTTTTGGTCACGCGGTGTACACGGGGCTGGGCTCCTATGTGGCCATGCACACGCTGAATCGCATCTCGGGCGGCGAATTGCCCATTCCTGTGTCACTGGTTCCCTTCGCGGGCGGACTCGCGGGTATGGGCTTTGCTGTTGTATTGGGCTATGTGACCACGCGAAAGGCGGGCAACACCTTTGCCATGATCACCCTGGGGCTGGGCGAATTGGTGTTTGCCATGTCGCTGATGGTGCCTGAGTTTTTTGGGGGTGAGGGCGGTGTCTCGGGCAACCGCGTGGTGGGAGAACCTTTCATGGGCATCACCTACGGCCCAGCGATTCAGGTCTATTACCTGATTGCCGCCTACACCTTTGTCTGTGTGCTGGCCATGTTTGCGTTCACCCAAACGCCTTTGGGTCGCATGCTCAATGCCGTGCGGGACAACCCGGAGCGGGTCGAGTTTGTGGGCTACAACACGCAGCGCGTGCGCTACTTCGCGTTCATCATCGCCGGCTTCTTTGCCGGTATTTCAGGTGGCATGGCCGCGTTGAACTTTGAAATTGTGACGGCCGAAGTGGTGGGTGCCGCGCGCTCGGGTGGTTACTTGTTGTTCACGTTTTTGGGCGGGGCCACCTTCTTCTTTGGGCCCATCCTTGGCGCGGTGCTCATGGTGTTGGCGTTTGTATTGTTCAGTGAATTTACCAAGGCTTGGTTGCTGTACTTGGGGCTGATTTTCATGTTGATGGTGATGTACGCCCCCGGTGGCATGGCCAGTCTGATCATGATGAATGTGCGAGTGGCGGCCTATGGCAAGTTGCGCCAGCTGCTGCTGCCTTACCTGGCCTTGGTGCTCACAGGCCTGGTCGGCTTAGCGGGTGTGGCGGGCATCGTGGAGATGGTCTATCACCTGCAATTCAGTGGCGGCACCGGGCATGACCTTGCGTTTCTGGGCGTGCCATTGCAGACCAATTCAGTGGGTAGCTGGCTCGGCGCTGGGGCGTTATTGCTGGTGGGCGCGAGCTTATTTGAGTGGAGTCGGCGACGGTTTGCCACATCTTGGAGCGCCGTGCAGCTCGACATTCAAAATCAAATCAACCGCAGGCAAGCACCATGAGCGCCAACCACCCTTACGCGCTTGAACTCAAGGGCTTGCGCAAGAGTTTTGGCAAAACCGAAATCATTCGCGGTATTGACTTGGCGGTGAGCGCCGGTGAGCGCGTTGCGGTCATTGGCCCCAATGGTGCG
>JAGODZ010000075.1 GCA_017997975.1 Rhodoferax sp. | reverse complement strand
TGGGCAAAGAAGGCGTGATCACGGTGGAAGACGGCAAGTCCTTGGACTCCGAGCTGGACGTGGTTGAAGGCATGCAGTTTGACCGCGGTTACCTGTCCCCTTACTTCATCAACAGCCCAGAAAAGCAATCCGCTTTGCTGGACAACCCTTTCGTGCTGTTGTACGACAAGAAAATCAGCAACATTCGTGACCTGCTGCCTACCTTGGAGCAAGTTGCTAAGTCGGGCCGTCCATTGCTGATCATTGCTGAAGATGTCGATGGCGAAGCCCTGGCAACTTTGGTGGTGAACACCATCCGTGGCATTCTGAAGGTCGTCGCTGTTAAGGCGCCTGGCTTTGGTGACCGTCGCAAGGCCATGTTGGAAGACATCGCCATCCTGACCGGCGGCAAAGTGATCGCTGAAGAAGTCGGCATGTCGCTGGAAAAAGTGACTTTGGCTGACCTCGGTTCTGCCAAGCGCATCGAAGTGGGCAAAGAAAACACCATCATCATCGACGGTGCTGGCGCTGCTGCTGACATCGAAGCTCGCGTCAAGCAAGTTCGCGTTCAGATCGAAGAAGCCACTTCTGACTACGACCGTGAAAAACTGCAAGAGCGCGTGGCCAAGTTGGCTGGCGGTGTTGCCGTGATCAAGGTGGGCGCTGCCACCGAAGTCGAAATGAAAGAAAAGAAAGCCCGCGTTGAAGACGCCCTGCACGCGACTCGCGCTGCCGTGGAAGAAGGCATTGTTGCCGGCGGCGGTGTGGCACTGTTGCGCGCCAAGCAAACGGCTGGCGCTATCAAAGGCGACAACGCTGACCAAGACCACGGCATTGCTTTGGTGTTGAAAGCCATCGAAGCGCCTCTGCGCGAGATCGTGTACAACGCCGGTGGCGAAGCCTCTGTGGTGGTGAACGCGGTATTGGCTGGCACGGGCAACTACGGCTTCAACGCTGCCAACGACACCTACGGCGACATGATCGAAATGGGTATTCTGGACCCCACCAAAGTGACCCGCACGGCTCTGCAAAACGCAGCGTCTGTCGCTTCACTGATGCTGACCACCGAGTGCATGATCTCTGAGTCTCCAAAAGACGACGCAGGCGGCATGGGCGGCGGCGACATGGGTGGCATGGGCGGCATGGGTGGTATGGGCGGCATGGGCATGTAATGGCCAATGGCTCCCGGTGAGGCTGGCTGACTTTCGGGTCGGTCAGCGTCACCCGGCCACCAAAAACCCCGCAAGGTGCGAGCCTTGCGGGGTTTTTATTGAACTATTGTTTTGATAGCTGCTTGCGCAGATGGGACTTGGGCTAGAGCCCTAAAACCCTTACAAAAATGCAATCATTCAGTTGATCTGTTTGCTGACCTGAAACTGCAGGGCCGCGTTGCCCAACAGGTTCAACTGCGCCGACCAGCCCGACGAAAAGTCGTAGGCCAAGGCGGGAATCACCACCGGGTTGAAGCCACCATAATTCAAAGGCACTTTGTCTTTGTATTGACCGGTGTAGCCATACATGACACCCGCCGTCCATTTAACAGACAGTCGAGAAACGCCCATCACATCACGGTAAGCGCCACCCCACGGGTACACGTAAATGCTGGGCTGGCCAAACGAGTTGGAAAACAGCACCACCCCATCGAGCTTGCCGTTGGGCGCTTCGCGCTCCAGGCCGATCATCACCACGTCGCTGTGCTCGTCATCCGGGGTGAAGTGGTAGGTGTAGGGGCTGAATTGGAAACGCAGTTTTTTACCTTGGGCCAAGCTGGATAAAACGCTTTCGTCGGCCAGGGCAGGGGCTGCGAGGTGGGCCACAATCAGGCCACACACAATGGGAATCAACTTTTTCATGGGGTACAACAAGATCAATGAGAGGTATCGGTGCGCACGCAGTGTAACGGCAGCTCCCTTGACCGTTGTCAACGCTCTGTCCCGGTGCCTGTGTTTGGTGATGTCGTTGGTGCTGCTGCTTTTGGTGCTGACAACATCGGGCTGCGCGTGGCTAGATGAGCGCCAGCGTCAGATCATTTACCGCCCCACCCCCGGTGTGCCAGCTGACTTTGCGGGCCTGCGCCCCGGTGATGAGCGTTACTTTTTGCCAGTCCTCCCGCTGAACGTTGTCCCTCAAGCGACCGATTCGCCATCGCTTGTGCCGCAACGCATTGAAGTCTGGTGGCTGCCGCACACCGACCCGCAAGCGCCCGCCCTGCTGTACCTGCACGGCACGTTTCGCAACCTGTTTGAAAACATCCACAAAATCGACGCCCTGCGCGCGGCAGGCTTTGCCGTGCTGGCCGTGGATTACCGGGGCTGGGGGCTGAGTACGCCGATCATTCCCTCCGAGCGCAGCATTGTGCAAGATGCCCAGGTGGCTTGGGCCGATCTCAAACGCCGCGCGCCCATCGCACACCAGCGGGTGATTTACGGGCACTCGATGGGCAGTGGCGTGGCGGTGGACTTGGCGAGTCGGCTGAATAGTCAAACCGACTATGGCGGTTTGATTCTGGAATCAGCCTTCCCCAGCTTCCCAGCCATCGCGGTCGAAGCCGGTGTGCTGGCTCGGGTTCTGGTGAGCTTGAACAACGAGCGTTTTTCGTCCATCGACAAGATTGGCCGCGTGAACGCCCCCCTGCTGATGCTGCATGGCGCGTTGGACGACACCATTCCCTTGGCGTTAGGCCAGCGCCTGTTTGATGCCGCCCCGCCGCCCAAGCAGTGGGTGGTGATTGAGGGCGGCCACCACAGTGACCTGCAAGACGTGGGTGCGCAGGCTTACCAAGCAGCCTTGGCGCAGTTCAAGGACCAGTTTTTAACGGGCCCGTGACGCCATCCACGCATTCAGTTCAGTTTCAACTTGCAGGGCGGATTCAAATTGAATGCCGTGCCAACCGCGCACTTTCGCCACCGTGATGTTGGCGGCCAAATCGTCAATGAACACGGTGCGCTCAGGCTGCAAGGCGTACCGCGTCTCCAGCAGTGAGTAAATGGCAGGCTCCGGCTTGGCCAGTTGGACGTCGCCTGAGAACACGCCGCCATCAAACATGGCAAAAAAGTCGTGGCGCTGCTCAAGGGTGCGGGCATAGGGCTCGGGCATATTGGACAGGTAGTACAAGCGCACGGCCCGGTCCTGCTCGCGCAGCGCGTGCAAGCGCGCCAGCAACGCCACCGTGTCCGTCATCGGCTGCAGGTGCTCCCCAATGGTCTGCACCAAGGACGCCACGGCCGGGGCGGGCAAATCCAAGCGCGCGCAGTGCAGCGCAATGACCTGCGCCATGGGCAAGGTGCCCCGGTCAAAGCGGGCCCAGTCGGCGTGGTGAAAGAAGTCATCGGCCAGCGCTTGGGCCAGCGCCGGTGTGGCCGCGTGCTGCGGAAAATGCTGACGCAACAGCTCTTGCGGACGCCACTGCACCAGCACGGCACCCAAGTCAAACACAATATTCATCTGATACCTCAGGCCCGCAGGCGTTGCAGCAAGCCGCAAGTTGAACCATCCAGACCACTCACATCGCCGCTGAGCAGGCGCGCCTCGACCTCTTTGGCCAGCACCTTGCCCAGCTCCACGCCCCACTGGTCAAAGCTGTTGATGCCCCACACCGCACCGCTCACAAACACCCGGTGCTCTTGCAGGGCAATCAAAGCGCCCAAGCTGGCCGGCGTCAATTCATCGAGCAACAAGAAGGTGCTGGGGCGGTTGCCGGTGAAGTGTTTGTGACCGCCCGCATCCACTTTGCCGACCATCAAGGCCTGCGCTTGCGCCACCCCATTGGCCAGCAGCAGATTGTGGTGCCCCGGCAAGCCATGCTTGGGCGTTTTAACCGCCACAAACTCGACCGGCACCACCTCGGTGCCTTGGTGCAGCATCTGAAAATACGCGTGCTGGCCGTTGGTGCCGGGCTCGCCCCACAGCACGGGCGAGGTGTTGAATGGCACGGCTTCCCCGCTCATGTCGACACGCTTGCCGTTGCTTTCCATCTCCAACTGCTGCAAATACGCCGGGACGCGGCGCAAGGCGCAGTGGTAGGGGGCAATGCTGCGGCTGGTGAAGCCATGAAAATTGCGGTACCACACGTCCAGCAGCCCTAGGCGAACTGGCAGGTTTTGGTCCAGCGGCGCGGTGCGAAAGTGCTCGTCCATGGCATGCGCACCAGCCAAAAAATCGCGAAAACCGTCCGCGCCAATCGCAATGGCCAATGGCAAACCGATGGCAGACCACATGGAGTAGCGGCCGCCCACCCAGTCCCAAAACCCAAACGTGGTGCTGATGCCAAAGGCGTTGGCTGCCGGCACGTTGGTGGTCAGCGCCGCAAAATGGCGCGCAATGTCGGTGCCGCCTTGGGCTTCAAACCACGCCTTGGCCGACAGGGCATTGGTCATGGTCTCAATGGTGGTGAAGGTTTTGCTGGCCACCAAAAACAGCGTGCGCTCGGCCTTGACCTGTTTCAACACCGCAGCCAGTTCATGGCCGTCCACGTTGGAGACAAAGTGAAAGCGCTTGTCCGGCATCACAAACTCGTCCAACGCCAGTACCGCCATTTGCGGGCCCAGGTCGGAGCCGCCAATGCCGATGTTGACCACGTCGGTGATGGCGCTGTCGGCCCGCACGCGCTCAGCGAACGCCAGCATGGGGCCCAGCGTCTCATGAACCAAGCCCAACTCAACAGACAAACCCATCAGCGCTTCATTTTTAGGAGCGTCTTGTGCAGGTTCCGCCTGGGCTAGAGGCGGATTTCTCAATAACCAATGCATCACCGCACGCTGCTCGGTGGTGTTGATGGCCTCACCGGAAAACATCGCATTTCGATGTTCTTCCAGTCCGGTTTGCGCGGCCAGATCGAGCAGCAGCGTTTGGGTGGCGTCGTCGATCAGGTTCTTGGACAGATCCGCAAACACATAAGGCGCAGTCTGGCTGAAGCGCGTGAAGCGCGTCGGGTCAGTCGCAAAGGCCGTGCGCGCGTCAAAGGCGTGACCGGTGGCATCAAAGGACGTTTGCAGAGCGCCCCAAGCGGGCGTGCGGTCACAGCGCGTGCGGCTCATGCTCAGGCTGCCAGCAAGAGTTGGTCCAACTTGACCGCATCGACGCAGAAGGCGCGAATGCCTTCGGACAGCTTCTCGGTGGCCATGGCGTCTTCATTGAGGGCAAAGCGGAAGGTGGCTTCGTTGTACGTGATGGGTTCCAAGTCCAAGGCCTGAGCGGTCTTGGCGTCCAGTGCAGCACCCAAGGGCGCATCTGCTGCGGCCAAGGTGGCCAGCAAATCGGGGCTGATGGTCAGCAAGTCGCAACCGGCCAAAGACGTGATTTGACCCACATTGCGAAAGCTCGCACCCATCACCTCGGTGGCAATGCCGAACTTCTTGTAGTAGTTGTAAATCTGCTTCACCGACTTCACACCGGGGTCGTTGGCGTTGGCGTTGTCGGCCTCGACCCACGCAGCCCCGGCTGATTTTTTGTACCAGTCGTAAATACGGCCCACAAAGGGGGAAATCAGTTGCACCTTGGCTTGGCCGCAGGCCACGGCTTGGCAAAACGAGAACAACAGCGTCAGGTTGGTGTGAATGCCGCGTTGCTCCAGCACTTTGGCGGCTTCAATGCCTTCCCAGGTGGCGGCGACCTTGATCAGCACGCGGTTAGTGTCCACGCCTTGCGCTTTGTAGAGGGCAATCAAGCGCTCGCCGCGCGCAATCGTGGCGGGGGTGTCAAAACTCAAACGGGCATCCACTTCGGTGGAGACGCGGCCCGGCACGATGGACAAAATCTCGCAGCCAAAGCGCACCAACAGGTGGTCCATCACCTCGTCCAGCGGCAAGCCCCGGTGTTGGGCCACGGTATCCGTCAGCAGCAGCTGGTAGTCCGGCTTTTGCACGGCCTTGAGAATCAGCGACGGATTGGTCGTGGCGTCTTGCGGCTTGAAAGCATCAAGCTGTTTGAAATCACCGGTGTCTGCGACCACGGTGGTGAATTGTTTGAGGGCGTCAAGTTGGTTCATGGGTTCAAAAAGCAGGTTAAAAAAAACACTTCAAGAGTAGCCTTGAATTATCAATGAAACAAAGTTACATTACAACGTCTTCTTTTTGGTAACTACAAATCATGAGCTTCGACCTCGTCCTATTTGGTGGCACTGGCGATTTAACTTGGCGCAAATTAATGCCGGCCCTGTTTCAAGCCTTTCGACATGGCACTTTGCCATCCGACGGCCGCATCATCGGCGTGGGCCGCGACAACTTGAGCAACGAACAATACCGCGCTCAAATTCAGGCCCGCTTTGACCACGTCGAACTGGCCAAACGCCCCAGCGAAGAAGAATTCACCCGCTTTGCCGCCCTGCTCGAATTTGTGCAGATGGACTTGTCTCAACCCGAGGATTACGCCCGCCTGGCCGCGGCGTTGGCGCAGCGAAACGCCGACACCGTGGTGATGTACGTGGCCACCGCCCCCACGCTGTTCACTACCGTCTGTGAGCAACTGGCCGCTGCGGGCCTGAACACCCCGCAAACTCGCGTGGTGCTGGAAAAGCCCTTGGGCCACGACCTGGCCAGCAACCGCGCCATCAACGAGACGGTGGCAAAGGTGTTTGGCGAAAAGCAGGTGTTTCGCATTGACCACTATTTAGGCAAGCCCGCCGTGCAAAACCTGTTTGCACTGCGCTTTGGCAACGCCTTGTTTGAGCCGCTGTGGCGGCGCGAGCACATTGCCAACATCCAAATCACGATTACCGAAGACTTGGGCGTGGAAAAGCGCGGTGGCTTTTACGAAACCACCGGTGCCCTGCGCGACATGGTGCAAAACCATGCCCTGCAGTTGCTCTGTGCCATTGGCATGGAGCCGCCCATCAACTCGCACGCTGACGCGATTCGCGACGAAAAGCTCAAGGTGCTGCGCTCGCTAAAACCCTGGACGGCAGAGTCGCTGTCGCAAGATGTCATTCGCGGCCAGTATTCGGCAGGCATCAGCGGCGGAGCCCCCGTGGCGGCTTACCGCGAAGAAGCGGGCGTCAACCCCAAAAGCCACACCGAAACCTTTGTCGCCCTGCGCACCGAAATTTCCAACTGGCGCTGGGCCGGGGTGCCCTTCTACATTCGCACGGGCAAACGCTTGGCAGGCCGTGATGCGCGCATCGTGATCAACTTTCACCCCACGCCGCACGCCATTTTTAACTCACAAATGGGTGATGCGAACCGCTTGGTGATCAACCTGCAGCCCAAAGACGGGTTGGAGTTGCACCTGCTGGCCCAAGGCCAAGACAACCGGCGTGTGTCGCAAAAGCTATCTCCAGTGCAGCTCGACTTGGACTTTGACAAGCGCTTTGGCTCCGAGCGCGTGGGCGCTTATGAACGCTTGCTGCTGGACGTGATTGATGGCCGCTTGAACCTCTTTGTGCGCAGTGACGAGCAAGAAGAAGCGTGGCGTTGGGTGGAACCCATTCTGGACCACTGGCAAAACGACTCGCAAGGGCCTCGGCTGTACAACGCGGGCACCTGGGGCCCGAGTGCATCAAGCGCCATGATTGCCCGCGACGGGTTCTGCTGGAGCGAAGAAAACTAAGCTCGGCCCCTTGAGTGGGGCCAGAGTCACTGCGGACAAAGGAACACTGTTCATGCTCGATCGAATCCAAGCCGCGCTGCCCTCATTGGCCCCTGCTGAACAACGCGTCGGCCGACTCGTGTTGAGTGACCCGCGCAGCTTTGCCAAACTGCCGGTGAGCGAATTGGCCGACCGCGCCCACGTCAGCAAACCCACGGTGGTGCGGTTTTGCCGCAGTGTGGGGTACGACGGGCTGTCTGACTTCAAACTCAAACTCGCAGGCAGCGTCAGCGAAGGCGTGCCGTTCATTCACCGCAGTGTCGATGTCGATGACAAAACCTCAGACATCATGGTGAAGGTGATCGACAACACCGTGGCGGCTTTTCTGAAATACCGCAACGACGCCAGCAGCGCCACCATCGAGAAAGCCGTCACAGCGCTGGTCAACGCTTACACCTTGGGCCGTCGCATTGAATTTTTTGGTGTCGGCAACTCGGGCGTGGTGGCGCAAGACGCCCAACACAAGTTTTTTCGCCTTGGCATCAACGGTGTGGCCTACAGCGACGGTCACATGCAGGTGATGAGCGCATCGCTGCTGAAACCCGGCGACTGCGTGCTGGTGATTTCCAACTCCGGGCGCACCCGCGATTTGATGGACTCGTGCGACATTGCCCGCAAAAACGGCGCCACCACCATCGTCATCACCGCCAGTGGCTCGCCCTTGGCCGCTGCCGGCGACATTCACCTGGCTGCCGACCACCCCGAAGGCTTTGACCGTTACAGCCCCATGGTGTCGCGCTTGCTGCATTTGATGGTGATCGACATTCTGGCCACCTGTGTGGCGCTGCGCATTGGCGGTGACAAGCTGCAACCCGGTTTGCGCGAAATGAAGCACAACCTGCGCAGCAAGCGCTACGCCTAGACCTTATTAGTCTTTTAGGCCGCTAGCCCATACGCGGCCTGCGCAACCAGCTATTCATTCAATAGCAATTTAAACCGGGTGAACCGGAGCCAGGGGCATGCCCTGCTCAATCAAACTCGCGTGCAGGGCCGCCCCCAAAGGCAACACGTCGTCATTGAAGTCATACCGACTGTTGTGCAAAAAGCAGCTGCCAATGCCGTTCTCTTCACCTTGGCCCAAGCGCAGGTAAGCACCGGGCTTGACTTGCAGCATGAAGGAAAAATCTTCCGCCCCCATGCTGGGTTCTAAATCACGCACCACGTTGTTGCTCCCCACCAAGCTTTGCGCCACATCGCCCGCAAAACGAGCCTCGGCCAAGGTGTTGACCGTGGCCGGGTACAAGCGCTCATAGGTCACGGTGGCAGTGGCCCCAAACCCGTGGGCCACCGCAGTGCACATGTCGGTCAAACGCCGTTCCACCAGCGCCTGAACCACGGGGGTGAACGCGCGCACCGTGCCTACCAGCGTGGCCTTGTCAGGCACCACACTCATGGCACCCAAGTCACCGGCGTGCATGGCGCACAGGCTGATGACCGCACTGTCCAGCGCTTTGACGTTGCGCGACACAATGCTTTGAACCGCGGTGATGATGTGCGCCGCCACCAACACGGGGTCAATGGTTTGGTAAGGGTGAGCGCCATGGCCGCCCTTGCCGGTAATTTCAATCGTGATGCGGTCAGCCGCTGCCATCATCGGCCCCGGGTTAAGACCAATCGTTCCTGGGCGCATAGCGGGCCAGTTGTGCATACCGTAAATGGATTGCACGGGAAAGCGCTCAAACAAACCTTCTTCGATCATCAGCTTGGCGCCACCACAGCCTTCTTCGCCCGGCTGGAAAATCAATACCGCGGTGCCATCAAAGTTTCGGGTTTCAGCCAAATAGCGCGCCGCACCCACCAACATGGCCGTGTGACCATCGTGGCCGCAGCCGTGCATCAGACCAGGTGTATTGGATTTCCAAGCGAAATCATTGTGTTCCACCAGTGGCAACGCATCCATGTCTGCGCGCAGGCCAATCATCTTTCCTGCGGTGTCACTGCGTCCCCGAATGACCGCAACCAACCCTGTTTTCCCAATGCCGGTGTGAATTTCATCCACACCGCACACTGTCAAGGCCTGATGTACGCGCCCCGCCGTGTACACCTCCTCAAACCCCAGCTCAGGATGGGCATGTAAATCTCGCCGAAGCGCCGTAATTTCCGGGTGAAACGCTGCAATATGAGCGAAGGCACGGCCATGAACTTGGAGTGTTGAATGCAAGGGAAAAGTGTTCATATCAAATGTTCAAGCAGTTCGCCGCGTGAAGTGAATCCGTGATTCTCCATTTTTCTTCAAAAAAATTCCTCCCCTCAGGCCTGCCCGAATGGAGGAAACTGGATTCAGAATCTAAAAACACCGCCAAGACTCGCCACTAGGCTCCAAAAATTTCAACCCTCAAATTTTGAACGTTAAAAACCCCGCTGTGTTTCCACAGCGGGGTTTTTTTATTCTATCCAAAGCTGACTGATGTCAGCGTCAGATTAGAAGTTGTGGCGAACGCCAGCAGCGAACAAACGGACTTTAGCAATTTCAGCGCCAGCGCCGTTTTCAGTCTTAGTCTGCTTGAAGCCTGTGTACAGGATCGTACGCTTGGACATGTTGTATGTCGCGCCCAAACCGTAGCCAGTGCCTTTGGCAGTGGTGTTACCAGCGATTTCAACTTCTTCGCGGGCATAACCAGCGGACACGTTCAAAGCAGCGCCAACTGGAACGTTCACGCCCAGTTGGTAACCTTTGTCGTCGCCAGTAACGGAAGTTCCGTTACGTTTTGTGTAACCAGCGGACACAGCAGCCATGCCGAAGTCATAAGCAGCTGACAACTGGTGGAATTTGTTGGCAGTGGTGCCAGTCACGTTCTCTTCTTGGTAGCCATAAGCAGCTTTCAGAGGACCAGTAGCGTACATCGCGGTCAAGGAAACGATGTTGCTTGCATCAGTAGTAGGTGTCTTGTCTTCGCCGAAAGCGTAAGAAACGATGCCGCTGAATCCGCTGAACACTGGGGACTCGTAACGGACGCCATTTGCGCCACGGCTTGTGTAGTCAGCGCCTGTGCCGAACACGTTAGGTGTGAAAGCAGAGTCAAACACTTGGTTGCTGTTAGCCAAAGCACGTGCATCATCAAATGCTGTGTAGGTACGGCCCAATTTCACGGTACCGAAACCACCAGCCAATGCCAAGTAAGCGTCGCCAGAGAAACCACCAACGGAAGAACCGGTATCAACGTTGAAACGGTTTTCCAATTTGAACATGGCCTTCAAGCCGCCGCCCAGATCTTCAGTACCATTCAGCGCCCAACGGCTACCTGTCAGGCCGGTATCAGAACCATTGCCCAAGCCAGTTTGTGTCAATTCAGCGGCGCCAACACCAGTTGTCAGACTGTACAAAGAAGCATCAACACGACCGTTCAGGGTCACGCTGGATTGAGCCATAGCGGAACCAGTAGCTGCCACGACGGCCAGCGCGATGAGGGATTTTTTCATTCGGGTACTCCAAAGTTTACATATATCAAGTCACGACGCATTGCCCTGACCTGTCTTGTTCCACTTCTTAAGTAGAAGCTGGATGAATTTAAACAGAGTGCATCAAGCCAAGCAAAGCTTTTCCCTCGCATTGGCACAATTTGCATTGTTGTGTTGGATCAAAGCAACATTCAATCAATGCAGTTGGCACGAAAAAGTGATCCCCACAAATCAGCTTCATCGCACTCACTAAAAAGAAAAGTCAACTTCGTTCAGACATACCATCCTCACAAAACAATGACGCAATCGCTATGACAGTTGGCCACAACGACACGAGTGCACGACCAACAACATCCAATCAAAACAATGTTCTCGTAAAAAGTTATTGAGCTCTCAATATCTCTTGCTTCACCACTGGCACTCTCAACAAAGGTCTTGATCGTTAGAACATGCAAACACCATAGGGTAAACACTTGTGTAAAAAAAGTCGAATAGAGCCAGCGATGTCGCCAACGCGTCTTGCCACTCTGATCGCGGCATGAGAAATTACAAGCAGTTTCACCGGCGTCTCAATGCCCGCACTTCAACCATCAGGAATTAAAAAATGTCTGAACTTTCCTCCCGCTTCAGTTTGCCGTCTTTGCGCGTTGTCGCTGTTGCCAGTGCTGTTTGCTGCGCCGGTATCGCCAGTGCGCAGACCACTGGTTCGCCTAGCGTTACGTTGTATGGCATTGCCGACATTGGTTATACCCAAGTGAGCGGACTGAAAGCAGGCACCGTGTCGCAAATCGCCAGCGGCATCATGGAAGGTTCACGCTGGGGCCTGAAAGGCTCGGAAGACCTGGGCGGTGGATACAAAACGATCTTCACGTTGGAAAACCGGTTTGAGTTGGATACCGGTGCGATTGGTAGCAAGCCCATTTCAGGCAGTCAACTATCAGACCGCTTTTCACAAGCTGCCTTGCTAGGTTTGCCTGCCCAGCTCCAGCCTGCGGTTAACGCGGTTGATGGTCTGTTGGCAGCTCAGTACGGCGTGAATACCGCTCCTGGCGAAGGCCGTTTGTTTGACAGACAAGCCTACTTGGGTCTGATCACTCCAGTCGGCGCTATTCTGGCTGGCCGTCAGTACACGCCCGCGTTCGAAACGACTGCAGCCTATGACATCATGGGCACGCAGTCTGGTTTGGCAGCCGGTCAAATTGTGGCGTTCCCTGCAGTGCTTGAGATTCGAGCGTCTAATTCCATCGCTTACCGTATTGTGAAAGATGGCATTTCAGCTGCAGTCATGTACGCAATGGGCGAAGTAGCAGGCGACTCTGACAAGAGCCGCTTCCTGGGTTTCAATGCCAATTACAAGAC
>JAGODZ010000074.1 GCA_017997975.1 Rhodoferax sp. | reverse complement strand
TCGTATCAACGGCGCTCACCCACTGGTCTTTTGGGTGAGTCCATTCCCCTGAATTCAAAATGGTTTCGCAAGAGCCAGTGGTTGTACAAAATTTACTTTTGGAGTCAACCGTGGCCAAGACAGCACCAACACCATCCGTCAAAAATACCGACTACCTCATTGCCGACCTGAGCCTTGCCGCTTGGGGCCGCAAAGAACTGACCATCGCCCAGACAGAAATGCCTGGCTTGATGGCGATTCGCGAAGAGTATGCGCAATCACAACCCCTCAAAGGCGCCCGCATCACCGGCTCGCTGCACATGACCATTCAGACTGGCGTGCTGGTGGAAACCTTGCAAGCCTTGGGCGCTGAAGTGCGTTGGGCGTCTTGCAACATCTACTCCACGCAAGACCACGCCGCCGCCGCTTTGGTGGAAGCGGGTACCCCTGTGTTTGCCTACAAAGGGGAAACGCTGGACGACTACTGGGATTACACCCACCGCATTTTTGAGTTTGATGGCAAAAAAGGCAGCAAGGCCGAAGGCCCGAACATGATTTTGGACGACGGCGGTGACGCCACGTTGTTGATGCACCTCGGTGCCAAGGCGGAGTCGGACCTGTCGGTGCTGGCCAAGCCCGGTAGCGAAGAAGAGATTTGCCTGTTCAACGCCATCAAGGCCAAATTGAAACAAGACGCCACTTGGTACAGCCGTCGCCTGAAAAACATCATTGGCGTGACGGAAGAAACCACCACCGGCGTGTTGCGTTTGAACGAGATGTCTGACAAAGGCACGCTGGCGTTTCGCGCCATCAACGTCAACGACTCGGTCACCAAGAGCAAGTTCGACAACCTGTACGGTTGCCGCGAATCTTTGGTGGATGCCATCAAGCGCGCCACCGATGTGATGATTGCTGGCAAGGTGGCCGTGGTGGCCGGTTACGGTGACGTGGGCAAGGGCTCTGCCCAAGCCTTGCGCGCACTCAGTGCCCAAGTGTGGGTGACCGAGATTGACCCCATCAACGCCCTGCAAGCGGCGATGGAAGGCTACAAGGTCGTGACCATGGACTACGCCGCTGACAAGGCTGATATTTTTGTCTCCGCCACGGGCAACAAAAACGTCATCACCTACAAGCACATGGAGGCCATGAAAGACCAGGCCATCGTTTGCAATATTGGACACTTCGACAATGAAATTGACGTGGCCTCGCTAGAAAAACTGCAGTGGGACGAGATCAAGCCCCAAGTGGACCATGTGATTTTTCCCGCCACCAAAGGCAAAAATGGCAAGCCTGAGAAGCGCATCATTTTGTTGGCCAAAGGCCGTTTGGTGAATTTGGGCTGTGGCACCGGCCACCCCAGCTTTGTCATGTCGTCCAGCTTTGCCAACCAAACCATTGCGCAAATCGAACTGTTCACCAAACCCAAAGAGTACAAAGTGGGCAAGGTGTATGTGTTGCCCAAGCATTTGGACGAAAAAGTGGCGCGTCTGCACCTCTCCAAAGTGGGCGCGATGTTGAGCGAGCTCACCGACGAGCAAGCCGCCTACATTGGCGTGTCCAAAGCCGGTCCTTACAAGGCCGACACTTACCGTTATTGATCGGACGCCATGCGCATTGACCAACTTTTGGTGCAGCGTCAGCTGGCCAGCACCCGCTCCCAAGCCCAGCGTCTGATTGCCGGTGGCGTGGAATGGATGCAGCACGACGCCTGGCGTCGTGTGGCGAAAAACGGCGATGAAGTGCCGGTGGACGCCCCCCTTCGGCTGCTGGACGACTCTGAGGCACGGTATGTGTCCCGGGGCGGCTTGAAGCTCGAAGCCGCGCTCAATCAGATGGGGCTGGACGTTACCGGCTTCGCTTGCCTCGACGTGGGGCAATCCACGGGCGGTTTCACCGACTGCTTGCTGCAGCACGGTGCCGCCTCGGTGGTGGGGGTGGACGTGGGCAGTGCCCAGTTGCATCCCAGCTTGCGTGCCGACCCGCGCGTCTTGTGCGTCGAGAAAGTCAATGCGCGATCGCTGTCTGCTTCTGATTTGATAGCTGCTTACGCACACAGCACGGGCGATTCAGGCCCATTTGAGTCAGATTTTTCTGCTGACGAAGAAGAGGCCGATGCTGATGCTGAGGACGCCGACATCGACGCGGATGAAGTCAACGTCTCGGAGTTCAAGCCTGAGTTTGATCTGGTGGTGGGCGATTTGTCCTTCATCTCCCAAACCTTGGTGTTGCCCGCCATCGTGCCTTTCCTCAAACCCGGTGGCACCTTGTTGACGCTGGTGAAGCCTCAGTTTGAGCTGCAGCCCGGACAGGTGGGCAAGGGCGGTATCGTGAAAGACGCGTCGTTCTACCCCCTGATTGAGCAGCGTTTGCGTGACGCCTGTGCCGAGTTGGGCCTCACGGTAACGGCTTGGTTCGATTCACCGATTGACGGCGGCGACGGCAACCGTGAGTTTTTCATTGGCGCGCGCCAACCTGACTCCCCCCGTTCTTGACCTTGGGCGCGTGATCCGGCGGGCGTTGTCACCGGGTCGCCCCTGCGCCCGCTCTTTTTCTCTTTTCAATTCCTACGGCCATGACCTTGACCCCTCGACCCCCGCTCAGTATTGAATTCTTCCCTCCTAAGACCCCGGAAGGCGTTGAAAAGCTGCGCGGCGTGCGCCAGCAGTTGTACGCCCTGAAGCCCGAGTTTTGCTCGGTGACCTTTGGTGCCGGTGGGTCCACGCAGGAAGGCACCTTCAATACGGTGCGCGACATTTTGAGCGAGGGCGTGGATGCCGCTTCGCATTTTTCCTGTATTGGTGCCACTCGCGCCACGGTGCGCGCTCAATTGGCCACCTTGAAGGCCATGGGCGTGAAGCGGCTGGTGGCGTTGCGCGGCGACATGCCGAGCGGCTACGGTGCGGGCGGTGAATTTCATTACGCCAGTGATTTGGTGGCGTTTATTCGTGCAGAAACCGGTGATGACTTTCACATTGAGGTCGCCGCCTACCCCGAGGTGCACCCCCAGGCCAAGTCGCCAAGCGCAGACCTGCAGGCGTTTGCCGCCAAGGTGAATGCCGGTGCCAATTCGGCCATCACGCAGTATTTTTACAACGCCGACGCCTACTTTCGCTTTGTGGAAGAGGTGGATGCACTGGGGCTGAGCCTGCCCGTGGTGCCCGGCATCATGCCTATCACCAGCTCCACGCAACTCATGCGCTTCAGCGACGCCTCAGGGGCTGAGATTCCCCGCTGGATTCGCTTGCGCTTGCAGAGTTTTGGCGACGACACGGCGTCCATCAAGGCGTTTGGCTTGGATGTCGTCACCGGTTTGTGTGAGCAGTTGCTGGCCGGCGGCGCGCCAGGGCTGCACTTCTACGCCATGAACCAAAGCGGGGCGACATTGGAAATTTCCCGTCGATTGGATTTGCTTGTCTGACCTGAATCTTCTAAAACGGTTATCGCGCTGAGTCCCTCGTTGCCGAGGGATTCTCAATCGTTAATCGTGTCGGGTGTAAGCCTCTACCAACTGCAGCAAATGACTTCGCTGGCTGGGTTCAAGGTAGGGCACCAGCAGGTTCAATACATGGTGGGCTCCGCGCAGCAAGGCGAGTTGGGCGTTTTCAGCCTCCAGCGCGTGGCGAGGGTCGCGCACGTACTCAAAACTAAGCCAATAGGTCAGCACCACGACCATGCTGGTGGCGGTTGACTCAATTTCCCGCGAGTCAATTTGAATCGCCCCGGACCGGCTCATGCCCCCCAGCAAGGCTTTCACCGCGCGGGTCTTGTTTTTCAGGATCATCTGAAAATGGGTTTCCAAGCGGCGGTTTTTGCTCAACAAGTCGTTCAAATCACGGTACAAAAACCGGTATTGCCAGATGAGTTCAAACAAGGTGTGCATGAAAAACCAAGCGTCTTCCACGTTGCGTACATCTTCGCCCGCATTCAGCAACTCATTCAAGGCGTGCTCGTAGCGGTCAAACAGCGAGTTAATCAACTCGTCTTTGGCCGGGTAGTGGTAGTACAGGTTGCCAGGACTGATGCCTAATTCGGCGGAGATCAAGGTGGTCGATACATTGGGTTCACCAAACCGGTTGAACAAAACCAAAGTCACTTCCAAGATGCGCTCGGCGGTCCTGCGGGGTGCTTTTTTCACCATGTCTTGCCCTTTGTGTGCGCGGCAGACCGCACCACGTGGTCTAAGTCATCCATGATTTCTTGCAGACTGACAATCGCGCGCCCTACTTGGGTGGGTGGCCGTCTCGGTGCGCTCAGGTGCCGCTTGGGATCGTCCAAGGCCTGATGGTGCAAGGTGATACCGTGCTGCCACAGCTTGGCGGACAGACCGGTTTTGCGAGAGCGCAGCATGTGGCGCGTCTGCTGGTAAGCGTGTTCAGCTAATTCCCGGCGGCGCGAGTAGCTGAAGGTGTTGGCCAAATACAACTCCGGGTCGCGTTGGTCGGGCTCAAACAAAATGATGTCCGTGTTGGGAAATAAATGCTCGTACTGCTTCATACCCAACACCATGCGGGAGTGGATCATCGAGCGAAAGGTCTGACTCAGTACGGCAGGTAAGCCGCCGTCCACAATTCTGGGGATGTGGTGCTTTTCAGCCGAGAGCCCGCGTCGCATCACCTCGGCCACCTTGGGCGAGGTGGCGTCAAAGGGCACCAAGGGGTTCACGCACAGCATCAAATCAACCCCGTCATCCAAAGCGACCGAGGCGTGCATGGTCTTGATCAACGCGCCATCGACAAAATAACTGTCCTCAATTTCAACCGGAGGAAACAAGCCGGGCAGGGCAGAACTGGCCTGCACCGCCTGCGAGATGGGAATATGGTCCCAGCCCGGGCGGCCAAAGGGCACCGCCTGACCACTGTCCAAGTTGGTGGCGACCAGGGTGAGATGGGTTTTGAGCTGGCGAAAGTCATTGGTGCGCCCGCCTTTGGAGAAAAGGCGACCCAGTTCCGTGTGAATGCGTGCATTCGAGAACACGCCCGTCGGCAACAGTGGACCCAAGCGTTCAAGCGTATGGGTCAGTGATTGGCCTCGGGCAGCCAGTTGCCACAGGGAAGACAACAACAAACCAGGAACCATGATGGCACGGCGCGCGAATTCACTGTAAGCGGGCGTCATCAACCACGAGGGGTCAAAGGTGTCCTCGGAATCTGAGCCGTTTTCAATGAACAAGGCACAAAGCTGTCGGGGGGTGAAGCCGTTGGCCAAGCCCGCTGCAATAAACCCACCGGCTGATACGCCCACGTAGTGCTGCAGCTTCGTGAAATCAATGCCGTTGAGCGACTCTTCCAACGCGCACAGTGCCCCAATCTCATAAATCGCCCCCATGGGGCCTCCGCCGGACAGGGCTAAACCAATTTTGGGTGACGAGGCAGAGGTAGGGATCATGGTTAGAAAGTGTAGGCGGGTTGATTCCATTCGTTGCTGCATTGCAGCAGGTGGGGTGCCTTCCCACCGTGAGCGGGCTGGAGGTGAACGCCCTTGCCGTCACTTTGGGGCAAGGGCGTTGGCGTGATCAGCTTGACGTTGTCTGCGTATTTTCTGACGTCGTCGCGGTCGCTGGGGCTGCTTTGCGGGCTTGGGTGCGTTTGACAGCAGGTTTCGTTGCGGTACGGGTCGGCGCTTTAGCCGCTGTTTTGGCCGTTGTACGAGTTGGCTTTTTAGCGGCGGGCTTGGCGGCCGTTTTGACTGCTGTTTTAGCGGGTACTTTCGCCGCAGGCTTGTGCGACAGCTTTTGAACACTCTTGTTGAGGTCTTCAATGCGCTCGATCAGAGCCGCCACATCTTTGGAGGAGGGCACGCCCAGCTTATTCAAAGCTTTGGCCACACGCTCCTCAAAAATGCTTTCTAGCTTGTCCCACTGGCCTGTCGCTTTGTTGCCAATGTCACTGGCCATGCTGGACATTTTGTGTGTGGCGTCAGAGATGCGCTCTTCGGCTGCCGATTGTGTTTTGCGTTGCAAGCTCACGCCTTCTTTCACCAGCAGATCAAACGCTTTGCTGCCTTCGGCCTGAGCGCGGCTGAAGGCACCCAAACCCGCTTGCCATATTTGTTGCGCTGAGTCTTTGACGGAGCCCGACAGGGGGGCATTTGTCTTCTTTGAGGCGCTTGTTTTTTGCAATTTTTTGACCATGAGGCACTCCATAAAACGTATCAACACACATGCTGCAGCTGGGTTTAACTGCGTAGCCTGCCATCTAGATGCTACTTTAAGGCTTGTTTCTTCTTCGCGGTAGATGGTGACTCCTAATTTAAAGGACACTTTGATCTCAGCATTACGGGTTAATGCTGAATGCTTTGGTCCGACAAATCGGCAAGAATAGAACATTAACTTGGGGAAACTATGCAGTACTTTGTCACGGGCGCCACGGGGTTCATTGGAAAAAGGTTGGTCAAGAAGCTCCTTGAGCGCAAAGGTTCGGTCGTCTACTTTTTGATTCGCAAAGAGAGCGAATCAAAAGTAGCGGGTTTGCGCCAATATTGGGGCGTCAGTGCGGCGCGTGTGGTGCCCGTGTTTGGCGACCTCACGGCCAAAAAGCTGGGCGTTTCTTCGGACGTGGTGAAAAAGCTCAAAGGGCAAGTCGATCATTTCTACCACCTGGCAGCGGTCTATGACATGGAGGCCGATGAAGCCAGTCAAATCGCCGTCAACATTGAGGGCACACGCAACACGGTGGAGCTGGCCAAGGCCCTAGATGCGGGTCATTTTCACCATGTGAGTTCGATTGCCGCAGCTGGCTTGTACGAAGGTGTGTTCCGTGAGGACATGTTTGAGGAGGCAGAAAACGCCGACCACCCTTATTTCATGACCAAGCACGAGAGCGAAAAAATCGTGCGCAAGGAATGCAAGGTGCCTTGGTCGGTGTACCGGCCTGCCATGGTGGTCGGTGACAGCACCACGGGTGAGATGGACAAAATCGACGGTCCGTACTATTTCTTCAAGCTCATTCAACGCATGCGCCAACTGCTGCCGCCTTGGATGCCCTCGGTCGGTTTGGAGGGCGGGCGCATCAATATTGTGCCGGTGGACTTTGTGGTGGACGCTTTGGACCTCATCAGCCACCAGGCCAATATCGACAAGCGCTGCTATCACTTGGTTGATCCAGAAGGCTACCGCGTGGGCGATGTGCTGGATATTTTCAGCAAGGCCGCGCACGCGCCCAAGATGAACCTGTTTGTCAATGCCGCTTTGTTGGGCTTCATTCCCCGCAGCGTGACCAAAGGCTTAATGGCCTTGGCTCCCGTTCGCCGGGTGCGCAATGCCATCATGAAAGACTTGGGTTTGCCCGAGGACATGTTGACTTTTGTGAATTACCCCACCCGGTTTGACTGCCGGGATACGCTGGCGGCGCTCAAAGGGTCGGGCGTGGCGTGCCCTAACCTGAAAGACTATGCATGGCGCCTGTGGGATTACTGGGAGCGCCATCTGGACCCTGACTTGCACATTGATCGCTCTTTGCGCGGCACGGTGACGGGCAAGGTCGTGCTGATCACGGGTGGTTCGTCGGGCATTGGTTTGGCGACCGCGCATAAATTTGCTGAGGCGGGTGCGACCACCATTATTTGTGGTCGCGATCAAGACAAATTGGATGAGGCGTGCAACGAAGCGATTAGCAAAGGGTATCGCTTTATTGCTTATTCGACCGATATTGCCGATATGGTGGATTGCGACCGCTTTGTGAAGCAGTTGATTGAAGAGCATGGCGGTGTTGACTTTTTGATCAACAACGCCGGTCGCTCCATTCGCCGCGCCATTGAAGCCAGTTACGACCGTTTTCATGACTACGAGCGCACCATGCAGCTCAACTACTTTGGTTGTCTGCGTGTGACCATGGGCTTTTTACCGGGTATGGCCGCCAAGAAGAAAGGGCATATTGTCAATATCAGCTCGATTGGTGTGCTGACCAATGCGCCGCGTTTCAGCGCGTATGTGGCGTCTAAAGCCGCTTTGGACGCATGGACGCGTTGCGCCTCCAGTGAGTTTGCAGACCAAGGCATCTCGTTCACCACCATCAACATGCCCTTGGTACGCACGCCCATGATTGCGCCCACCGGGCTTTATAACAATGTGCCGACCTTGTCCCCTGAAGAGGCCGCTGACATGATTGCCCAGGCCTGTATCTTCAAACCCGTGCGTGTGGCCACCCGCTTGGGTATCACCGGTCAAGTTCTGCATGCCATGTTGCCTAGGGTGGCTCAAATTGCAATGAACACCAGTTTCAGAATGTTTCCTGATTCCACCGCAGCAAAGGGGGCCAAACCGGGCGACAAACCCGCCAAGCAGCAGTTATCTGCTGAGGCCATTGCGATGCAGCAAATGATGAGAGGCATCCATTTCTAAGCGAGTTGTGGTGTTGTACCCTTCATAAAAAAGGCCCCAGCGAATGAATTCGTTGGGGCCTTTTTTGCAAAGAGTCATCGCTGACTCCCCGCATGAATGACGGCATCAGTCTTTGATCGCAAAGTCCTCGCGGGTTTTGCCTTGGGCGACCAATGCCGACAACCAGCGTGGCATTAAACCCCGACCGCTCCAAGTTTCACCGTTGGGTCCGCGAAACTTGGCCACTGCGGGTTTGCTGGTGGTTGATGTTTTACGAGCGCGCCCTTTAATAGACTCCAAGTCTTTGAGGGTGATACCGAAAGCCGTCATTTTTGCCAGAATATCTTGCACTGTTTTGTCAAACTCTTGTGCGCGGATGTCATCGGCTTGTTTTTGAAGTACATCAATCTGCTTCTGGATCTCTATCAAACTATTCATATGATTCACCTTGATTTTTAAATCGCTCCCTGATTAATATTTTAATTTGAAGCTGTTTTTATAGATGGGATTGAATTATAAAGAACAATACTTGATGTTATTAAGCAATTTTTATTTTTTTTAATTGAATTAAATTTCAAAGTGACTTTTTTTAAACTGATGTTTTTATGAACTCGATAACCCTACATTCATTGGCATGTCAATGTTTCATGACGGGCTTACTTCAACGCTAAAGTTGACATTGGGTGCAGAAGGACGCCCAAGCGCATGGCTGACGGTAAGGAGGCGTCCTTCGTGACCTGACATGCGGCACAATTTCAACTTCTTTTTGGCTTTTACTGAGAATTTGCATGACCGACATCAGTTACATCCCCCCACGTGACAAGGCCGAGATCTTGTCTCAAGCACTGCCTTACATTCGCAAGTTTCATGGCAAAACCATGGTGATCAAGTACGGTGGCAATGCCATGACGGACCCTGCCTTGCAGGCTGACTTTGCGGAAGACGTGGTGTTGCTCAAGCTGGTGGGTATTAACCCGGTGGTGGTCCATGGCGGTGGCCCTCAGATTGAGTTGGCGCTCAAGCGCTTGGGTAAGAAAGGCGAATTTGTCCAAGGCATGCGCGTTACCGACGCAGAAACCATGGAAGTAGTGGAGTGGGTTCTCGCCGGTGAAGTTCAGCAAGACATTGTGGGTTTGATCAATCAGGCCGGCGGCAAAGCGGTGGGTTTGACGGGGCGCGATGGTGCCATGATTCGAGCGCGCAAACTGAGAATGCTCGATACCCTGGACCCTTCCCGAGAGCATGACGTGGGTCAGGTCGGTGAAATTGTCAGCATCGACCCCAGCGTGGTGAAAGCCCTGCAGGATGACGCTTTTATTCCCGTGATCAGTCCGATTGGCTTCGGTGAAAACAACGAGAGTTACAACATCAATGCCGATGTGGTCGCCGCCAAGTTGGCGGTGGTGTTGCAGGCAGAGAAACTGATGATGCTGACCAATATCAAGGGCGTGCTCGATAAATCGGGCGAGCTGCTGGTGGATTTGACGGCAGGTCAGATCGACGCCCTCTTTGCCGATGGCACCATCAGCGGCGGCATGCTGCCCAAAATCAGCGGTGCGTTGGACGCCGCCAAAAGTGGGGTCAATGCCGTTCACATCATTGACGGGCGTGTACCGCACGCCTTGCTGCTTGAAATTCTGACGGATCAGGCATTTGGCACCATGATTCGCTCGAACTGACCCCCCTTATGTTTTGCGCTTCTGTGGCGAAATGAATGAAGAGCTAAATCAGGTTGTAGCCCTCACAGAAGCTGCGTAAGATGCTATATATTCGATAGCAATTCGGTTGAATCCAATGCAGGTATTGTGAATACGCTTGACCCGAGACCACCCGCAGGAGGATCTGATGCGGTGGGCGTGCGTGCAGAGTGATGGCGCAAGGGGTGGCGCAACTTTACGGGTGGGGACAAGGCAGAATTCGCTCTGTTTTTTCGCTTTGACTACCCGCAAAAACCCTTGGATTCGCTATGAGAGAATCAATTCACTTCATTGATTTTTACCCATGTCCGACGACGAATCCAACCCCCTGATCGCTAACCCTCACGATGTTGCCGAGCTCGACCCGGTGCCTGCAGCGCGCAAGCGACCCAAGCCGGGCGAGCGTCGTACTCAGATTTTGCAGGCGCTGGCTGCCATGCTTGAAAAACCGGGGGCTGATCGCATTACCACCGCCTCTCTCGCCGCCCACCTGGAGGTGAGTGAGGCCGCGCTGTACCGCCACTTTGCCAGCAAGGCGCAAATGTTTGAGGGGCTGATCGACTTCATTGAGCAGAGTGTGTTCACCCTCATTCACCAAATTGCCGAGCGGGAGAGCAGCACGTCCTCAGGCACCTCCTCGTCTGAGGCGGGTGACCGCCAGGCTGGTCAGATCGTGCGTGTGGTGATGCAGTTTGCTGAAAAAAATCCGGGCATGGTCCGTGTGATGGTCGGTGACGCACTGGTGTTGGAAAACCAGCGATTGCAGCAGCGCATCAATCTGTTTTTTGACAAGTTGGAATCGACACTGAAGCAGCTTTTTCAGTCGGTGTCCGCGCAGAATGGGTCGCTAACCCCGACGGTTGATGCGACCGTGCAAGCGTCTGTGGTGGTGGCGTTTTTGAATGGGCGATTGCAGCGTTTCGCGCGCTCAGGCTTCAAGCGCCTCCCTTCTGAATACCTGGATGAGAGCTTGGCGCTCCTGATTTAAACCATGAAATTGGTGCGCTACGGCCCTGTGGGCCAAGAAAAACCCGGTCTGCTGGACGACGCCGGTGTGGGGCGTGACCCCAGCGCCGACTAGTTGTTGACGATTTCGCAGCCCACTATCTGGATATTGGGTAAGAAAGCGGCGTTCTCGCAGAGCGGCGAAGCCAAAAATAGCCCGCTGCGGTCGATTTTCAGCCGACGACTCCCAAGCCCGACAGGTTGCTAGCCAGTTTTGGCGTCGCCAAGACTGTGGTTTACCACGGGTACACCACCCGGGGTCGGCTTGGGCATGACGCCCCCGCGCTGTGCCTCAAAAAGGCGATTTCATGGCCCTGGGGACCGACGGTTGGGGTGAACAGCGGCAAAGCGTGCTGGCATTCAAGCCTTGATTTCTAGGGGAAAACCCTTGATCGCCTTAGAAAGATCACCCTAGATCAAGGTGTTTTAGGGCACGTTGGGCTGACATGGTGCAAAATAGAACGATCGTTCTTTTATTTGTTATGTCCACCACCGAATCTCCTCGCTCTGCTGCACGCATTGGTATCCGCCCCATTTCAGGGGGGGCGCGCGCGCTGCAAAAGGGGCAGCAAACCAAGCAGTCCATTGTGGACGCCGCCTTGGGTTTAGCGGCCCAGATTGGGCTTGAGGGCCTCAGCATTGGCGCCTTGGCAGAAGTCACTCAGATGAGCAAGTCGGGGGTTTTTGCTCACTTCGGTTCTCGTGAAGAGCTGCAGATCTCTGTCATTCGCGAGTACTACGCGAAATTTGCCGACGAAGTTTTTTTCCCGGCCATGGACCAAGCCCGGGGTCTGCCGCGTGTGCAGGCCTTGTTCTCGAACTGGATGACGCGCGTGGCCGTTGAGATTCAGTCGGGCTGCATCTTCATCAGTGGCGCGGTCGAATTTGACGACCGGCCTGGTCCCGTTCGCGATGCCTTGGCCAGTTCCGTTAAAGCCTGGCTCAACGCCATGTACCGCGCCGTCGTGCAAGCCAAGTCTGAAGGGCATTTGAACGCCGACGCTGACGAGGAGCAAATGGCGTTTGAGATTCACGGTTTGATTCTCGCGGCGCATTACGAAGCCCGTTTTTTGAAGAACCCCGGTGCCACCGGGCGCGCTGAAACTGGGTTTAACAACATTCTTTCCCGCTATGGCAAGCCGACCACGGCCGCCGTAGCCCCTCTCTCATCACCCCCTTCCCACCTCAAGGAGTAATTCGCATGCCTATTTACAACCCCCCTCTGCGCGACATGCAATTTGTGATGCACGAATTGCTCAACGTCACCGCTGACCTCAAAGCCATGCCAGCCCATGCCGACATCGATGCGGACACCATCAATG
>JAGODZ010000298.1 GCA_017997975.1 Rhodoferax sp. | reverse complement strand
TTTCTGCAAACTTTGGCCTCTCAGTTCGGGCTGGCGCTGGAGCACCTGGCCGCCCGCGAGGAGGCCCAGCACCAGCGGGAAAACATAGAAGGGTTTTTTCAAACGCTGCAAGAATTTGTGACGGTGCTTGACGAGCAGGGGCGCATTCAGTACATCAGCCACAGCGTGCGTCAGCAACTGGGCTACGGCGATGCGCTGCTGGGTCAACCGGTCCTGGTGATGCACCCCCCGCGCGTGCACACCCAAGCCATGGAAGTGGTGCAGGCCATGCTGGCGGGCAAACTCGCATCGTGCCCTTTGCCGGTGCTCACCGCTGACGGGCGCGAGGTGATGGTGGACACCCGCATCGTGCGCGGCCACTGGAACGGCCAGCCCGCGCTGCTGGCCGTGTCGCGCGACGTCACCGAGCTGATGGAGCTGCAGCGTCAACTGGAGTTGCGCACCCGCTACCAGCAGGCCACGATGGATAATTTTCCATTTTTGGTGTGGCTGAAAGACCCGCAGGGGCGCTTTTTGGCGGTGAACCAGCCTTTTGCCCAAGCCTGCGGCCGACCCGACCCCCAAAGCGTGATGGGGTTGACCGTTCACGATGTGTGGCCCGCCGACTTGGCCCAAGCTTACGAAGCCGATGACCGAGCCGCGCTGGCCAATGGCCAAAGCCGCCAGACTGAAAAGCTGATCGAAACCCAAGGCCTGCGCCATTGGTCAGAAATTTACAGATCCCCGGTATTCATGGATGGTCACATCCTGGGCACCGTGGGCTGCGCCCGCGACATCACGGAGCGCAAGCAAGCTGAAGTTGAGCGCGAACGCGCTGAGGCCGAGCGCAACGAGCTGCTGGCGCGGCTGCAAAGCCTTGCCGAGCAGTTGCCCGGCGTCATTTACCAGTACCACCGGCACACCGATGGCACCACCCACTTCCCCTACGCCAGCCCGGCCCTATGGGATGTTTTTGGGGTCAAACCCGAGGACGCCCAGCACAACAGCCGCGCGGTTCTGGCAGCCATTCACCCAGACGACCAAGCGCGCATCGTTCAGACCTTGCAGGCCTCGGGCGAGGCCTTAACGCCTTGGAAGCAAGAGTACCGGGTGCTGCTGCCAGAGCGCAGCAGCACCCTCCCTGCAGGTGAATACTGGCTGCAAGGCCAAGCCTCTCCCCAGCGCCTGCCCGATGGCAGCACGCTGTGGCACGGCTACACCCACGACATCACCGACGAGCGCCGCGCGAATGAGCGCCTGCGCCTGGGTGCCAGCGTGTTGGCCCACAGCTATGACGGCATCATGGTGACCGATGCCAACAACACCATCATCGAAGTCAACCCCGCCTTCAGCCGCATCACCGGCTATGCGCCTAGCGAGGTGCTGGGGCGCACGCCCTCGGTGCTGAGTTCGGGCCAACATGACCCCGCGTTTTACGCCACCATGTGGGCCAGCATTCACGAGCAAGGCCACTGGGACGGGGAGATTTGGAACCAGCGCAAAAACGGCGAGGTGTATCCCGAAACCTTGTCCATTGCGGCCATGACCAATGAAGCAGGCCAACTCACCCACTACATCGGGGTATTCAGCGACATCACCCGGCTCAAAAACCACGAGGCACAACTGGCACACATTGCGCACTACGACGAACTGACGGGCCTGCCCAACCGCCGCCTGCTGAGCGACCGCATTCAAGTGGCCTTGGCCCGTGCCCGGCGCGACCAACTGCCACTGGCCGTGTGCATGCTCGACCTCGACGGTTTCAAAGCGATCAACGACACCCACGGCCACGCGGCGGGCGACCAGTTGCTGGTGGAAGTGGCCCGTCGCTTGCAAAGCACCGTGCGCGAAGACGACACCGTGGCTCGACTGGGGGGCGACGAGTTTGTGCTGCTCTTGTCTGACCTGCAGCACCCCGAAGAAAGCCACAACGCGCTGGAGCGTGTGCTGCAGGCCATTGCCCAGCCGATTGCACTCAGTGGCGTCACCGTCAAGGTATCGGCCAGCGTGGGCATGACACGCTACCCCCATGACGACGCCGATGCCGACACCCTGCTGCGCCACGCCGACCAGGCCATGTACGCGGCCAAGCAAGCCGGCAAAAACCGCTACCACCTGTTTGACCCTGAGCTCGACCGCCAAATTCAAGCGCACCGCGAAAAACTCGCCCGCTTGAAACAGGCCATGGCCGAAGGCGAGTTGGTGATGCACTACCAGCCCAAGGTGAACCTGCGCACTGGAGCCATCATTGGCATGGAAGCGCTGATTCGGTGGCAACACCCTACCCTGGGCCTGCTGCCACCGTCCGATTTTTTACCGCTGGTGATCGGCCACGCGTTTGAACACCAGCTCGGTGATTGGGTCATCAACCAGGTGCTGATGCAAAGTGTGCAGTGGCAGGCCTTGGACTTAGAGCTGGTGGTCAGCGCCAACATCAGCGCCAGCCACCTGTTAAACGGCCAATTTTCCCAAAACCTGGCGCGGGCACTGGCCACCCACCCCGAAGTCATTCCTCAGCGATTGGAGCTTGAAATTTTGGAAACGGCGGCCATTGGCGACATGGAAAGCGCCAGCCAAGTGCTGCACCGCTGCCGCGCGCTGGGCGTGCGTTTTGCGCTGGACGACTTTGGCACCGGCTACTCGTCACTGTCGTACTTTCGCAACCTGCCGGTGGACATGATCAAGATCGACCAAAGCTTTGTGCGCGACATGCTCGAAGACCCCGACGATTTGAGCATCGTGGACAGCGTGTTACGGCTGGCACAAGCCTTCAACCGGCCCGTGATTGCCGAGGGCGTGGAAACGATGGCGCATGGCATCGCCCTGCTGCAACTGGGCTGCACACTGGCCCAAGGCTACGGCGTGGCCCACCCCATGTCCGCCGAAAAGGTGCCCGGATGGATGGCGCAATGGCAGACTGACGTGGTGTGGAAAACACTGGACCACTCTTATTTGGGGCGCGACTTGGCCCTGTCGGTGGTCACCCGCAGTCACCTTAACTGGGTGGCCTCGGTGCTGCACTTGCTGGACAAAGGCACTGAGCTCCCCGGCGCAGAGCCCAACATCTCCCCCTGCGCTCTGGGGCGCTGGCTGGCCGGCAGTGGTGCTGCTGCCTATGGTGACTCCCCTCACTACCCGCCGGTGTGCCAGTTGCACGACCACGTCCACGAGCTGGCCAACCGCCTGCTTTTCAGCCTCAAAACCCCTCAAGCACAGGAAACCGACCGCCTGCGCTTGGCTATGGAAACCGCCAGCACTGAGCTGCTGGAGCAACTAGAACAGCTAATGCAACCCAAGGCTTGAGGCAATGCGTTCCCTTTTACAGCGCCAAGGGCGTGGGATGCTGTTGCTACTGGCCTCAGCGGGTGGAGTTCAATCAAAAAAGGCGCTGCGATTACTTCGCTGCGCCTTTTTCACAGAACCGACTCCGTCTTATTTGCCAAAGCTGAACTGCCCGGGCGACTGAATCGGATCAACATCAACCGGAATCACGTCTTTGGGCAAGAACTTGCCTTCCAGCAGCAGCTTGGAGAGTGGGTTCTCAATGCGCTGTTGAATCGCGCGTTTCAAAGGACGGGCCCCAAACACCGGGTCAAAGCCCACCTTGGCCAGCTCGGCCAATGCCGCAGGCGACACCTGCAGCGTGAGGTCCATCTTGGCCAAGCGCGCCTCCAGCACTTTGATCTGAATGCCCGCAATCTCCGCAATATGACGGGCATCAAGGGCATGAAACACCACGGTTTCATCAATTCGGTTCAAAAACTCGGGGCGGAAGTGGTTTTTCAACTCGCCCGTCACCGCGTCTTTGACGTCTTCATAGTCTTGGCCCACCATGGCTTGGATCAATTGAGAGCCAATGTTGCTGGTCATCACGATC
>JAGODZ010000073.1 GCA_017997975.1 Rhodoferax sp. | reverse complement strand
CGCCGCCTGTTTGAAATAGGGCTTCAGGGCCGCCATGGCCTCACTCAGCTCTGACGGGGGTTTATTGCGACTCATGAGGACTCCTCGACCATGACATATTCTGGAACTTCTGCACCACTGGCCAAGTTGGACTCAGGTGGGTTTTCATCTTGTCCATCGCTGAACAGGAAAGACAACTCAAACACGCCGTCTGGACGGCGCGATAAAACGATTTCACGTAGCTTTTTTTCGTTGAAACTCACTTCGTCTTCGGGCTTCAAGGCCAAGGCAAAGCGAATCCGCCCATCCAGCGTGTACATCGACAACTGCCCCGCCTTCACACTCAGCGTATGCCGGTCAAAATAAACGGGGCAACTGTCAGAGAAGCGCAGCAGTGGCAAGGGCTTGTCCCCCATGCGCGCGAGATTAAAGGGGCTTTGAGGATGTTGAAACACAACGCGACTGGTGCGTGACACGGAGTAAATCGCGTTGCACACCATTTGCGACCCCATGCCAGGAAACTGGTCACGCAAGGTACGGTACATCAAATGGTGCAGCGCCACCCGGTTCCACACCTTGGTCTGCTGCACGGTGGGCGCGAGTGCATTACAGACCTGCGCAAACGCCACCTGCAGCGCCTGCAGGCTCGCCAATTGGTCAGCCGTGGTATTGAGCGGAATGCGCAACGTAAAGTTCATATAGGAAGAAATTCTAGCATCTTCCTATATGAACTTTTAAAAGCATCGGCACGCTGAAAAGAAACTTCAACTGTCAGGGGAGCAGAGGGGGTGGATGGCATACTTCGAGGGGTATCCTATTCAATGAGAACATTGAAGCGCCAATACGGCCATAACCGTCTGTACCCTACCATGCAACAACTATTAGACCGACTCTCCATCAAGGCCAAACTTTCTCTGCTTATTGGCATCAGTATGGTGGGTTTGATCATCATGACCGGCAGCCTCGCGACAGCCCAGTACCAGCAAAGCCGCCATGACCGGCAAAGCCTGGTGCAACACCAGGTGGAAACAGCTTCCGGTGTTTTGAAATGGGCCCACCAGCTAGAAACCTCCGGCAAGGTGCCGCGCGAAGAAGCACAGGCGATGGCCAAGGCCGCCATGGCTGAACTGCGCTACGGCGACAAAGAGTATTTCTGGATCAATGACCTGCAGGGCACGATGCTGATGCACCCCTTCGCACCGGAGCTGGTTGGCAAGGGCGGTGACAGCATTCGCGACCCGAACGGTTTTTTGGTCGTTGCCGAGGCGGCCAACAAAGCGCGCAATGAGGGCTCGGGATTCATCTCATATCTGTGGCCCAGGCCGGGCAAGGATGCTCCCGTCGAAAAAGTGTCTTATGTGCAGCGCTTCGAGCCGTGGGGCTGGGTGGTGGCCTCCGGCCTGTACCTAGACGACCTGCACGACGAGTTCATCGCCAGTGCCATGCGCATTGGTGCCGGGGTGCTGGTGCTGACGCTGCTGGTGGGGGGATTCGGGTTTCGAATCTCGCTCGCCATCTCCAGTGGCATTAAAAAAGCCGTCGAGGTGGTCAAGGGCATGTCGCAGGGCGATCTGACCGCCCACATTCAACCCCGTGGCACGGACGAAGTGGCCTTGCTGCTGCGCGCCATGGACGCCATGCAAAACACCTTGTCCACATTGGTCAACGCCGTGCGCCTGGGTTCAGAAAGCGTGGCCACCGCCAGCTCCGAAATCGCCCAGGGCAATCACGACCTCTCGGCCCGCACCGAGAGCCAGGCCAGTGCGCTGGAAGAAACAGCCGCCAGCATGGAGCAGCTCAGTGCCACGGTGAAGCAAAACGCAGACAGTGCGCGTCAGGCCAACCAGTTGGCCGTGAACGCCTCCAGCGTGGCCGTGCAGGGCGGCGAGGTGGTGGGCCAGGTGGTGGAGACCATGAAAGAGATCAACACCTCGTCGCGAAAAATTGTCGACATCATCGGCGTGATTGACGGCATTGCCTTTCAAACCAACATTCTGGCGCTCAACGCGGCGGTAGAAGCAGCACGGGCCGGTGAACAGGGACGCGGCTTTGCGGTGGTGGCCTCTGAGGTTCGGTCTCTGGCCGGACGCTCTGCAGAGGCGGCCAAGGAGATCAAGCAACTGATCAACGCCAGCGTGGAGCGGGTGGAGCACGGCACCGCCTTGGTGGACCAGGCCGGGGTGACCATGACCGATGTGGTGAGTGCGATTCGCCGTGTGACCGACCTCATGGGCGAGATCAGCGCGGCCAGCACCGAGCAGTCGCTGGGCGTGTCGCAGGTGGGGGAAGCCGTCACCCAGATGGACCAGGTCACGCAGCAAAACGCCGCACTGGTGGAGGAGATGGCCGCCGCCGCCAGCAGCCTGAGATCACAAGCGCAAGACTTGGTGCAGCACGTGGCACTCTTCAAACTGAGCGCTGGAGACGCCAGCCTGAGCCCGACTCGCACCCGCACCCCTCAGTCTGCAAGCCAGTCGTTTCAGGGCGTGGAGCGCCGCAATGAGAGCCGACCTGCGGGCGCAGGCGCTCGCAAAAGTGCCGCACCCAAAGCCACATCGCAAACCAACGCTAAACCGACGCATCGACCGGCGACCAAGGCGGCCACCTTGGCCGCCTCTGGCGCGAATGATGAATGGGAGAGTTTCTAAGTTTCTAAGGGTGGCGTGACACAAGCGCTAATCCCTGCGCGGCACCGATTCCGCCTTGAGCAGGCGGCGGCGCAGCTCGTAATCTGGCATCACTGAGGCGACGGTGGCCCAGAAGCGGGGGCTGTGGTCCATCACGCGCAGGTGGCTTAGCTCGTGGACGACCACGTAGTCAATCAGGCTGACGTCAAAATGAATGAGGCGCCAGTTCAAACGAATCGAGCCATCACTCTTGGCACTGCCCCAACGGGTGGCGGCATTGCTCAGGGCCAATTGGCGCCACTGCACTTGCAGCTGAGGGGCAAAGTGATTCAAGCGCTCCACAAACACAGCGCGGGCGTGGCGCATCAGCCAGAGTTGTGCTGCCGCTTGCACTTGCTCAGGGGTGGCCGCCAACGGCAAAGGGATCACCAACTGCTGTAAGGGTTGGGTGCCCACATCCCCCGGTGGCAAGGTGCGCAGCTCCACCCCTGCCCGCAATCGCCGCTCGGGGTCGAGTACCAGTGTGACTGGCACGCCCAGCAAGGGCAGCGGCGCGCCGTGGTGCCACTTCATGCGCTGCGACTGAGCTTGTGCGTGGCGCGCGCGGGTTTCCTCTAGCTTGCGCGTGATCCAACTGGCTTTCTCTTGCAGCGCCGCCTCGACCTGCGCAAGCCGGACCCACTGGGGTGCGCGCACCACCAACCCCTCGGCGCTCACTGAGAAACCAATGCTGCGCCGCTGGCCGCGCTTGAATTCAAAGGCCACGCGCAGCCCGTCCAAGTGGGTGGCGCGGTTGGCGCGGGGGTGAGCGAACTGCACGACATCAGCCTCTGCGGGGACTTGTTCCGCTAAGGGTTTCGCAGGACTTAGCACTATTTTATTGATAGCATCTTGCGCAGGCTGGACTTGGCCTAGCGTCTGATTTGGCTCAAATAAATCAAGCGTGAACCGAAGCAGTGGATGCATGGCCACCCTCTAGGCCGCAGGGGGGTAAGCCTCGGGGTCGATGCGGCGCATCTCGGCTTCGATCCAAGCCTCGACTTCGCGCATCAACTCTTTGGGCTCACGCCCCACACTGGGAATGGCCGGGCCAATCGACACCTGCACGACTCCCGGGTGTTTCACAAAACCATCACGTGGCCAGCATTTGCCGGTGGACACGGCAATAGGAATCACCGGGGCACCCACTTCGACTGCCAAGCGGGTGCCCGCGGTTTGGTAGGTGCCCCGCTGGCCCCGCGCCATGCGTGTGCCTTCGGGAAATAGGATGATCCAGGTGCCCTGCCCCAGCAGGCGCTTGCCCTGGGCCACCACGTGTTTCAGCGCCGCCGCACGGGACTCGCGGTCAATGTGGATCATGTCCAGACGCGCCATCGACCAGCCAAAAAATGGAATCTTCAGCAGCTCGCGCTTGAACACAAAGGCCAGCGGGTGCGTCATCAAGGTCGGCAGCAACAAAGTTTCTAACGTGGACTGGTGTTTGGACAACAAAATAGCGGGGCTGTGCGCGCCGACGGGCAGGTTGTCCAGCCCCGTCACGATGATCTTCACCCCCAGAATATGGCGTGTGCCCCAGATCACCAGCCGAAACCAGTTCACCGCGAACCACCACAGCGGCGTGCGTTTGATCCACAAGGACACCAGCAGCAGAGTGAGTCCCCACGGGATCACCGTGAGCAGCATCCACGCCATGTGTACAACAGAACGAATCAAAGACATAGTTGGTGTTTTAGGCCTTTAGCCCCCGTTAGACCTGCGCAAGCAGCTATTATTTTGGGAGCAAATCTACCCATGGCATCAGAGCACTTGAGCGGCTTCTTCTCGGGCAAGCAGAAAGTCCACAAAGGCCGCCAAATCGGTGTGGGTGAGGGTGTCTTTGGGGTAAGTCTCAGGCAGATGACCGTGGGTCAGCCCTGCGCTTTTACCGGTGAGGACCAGGTGCGGCTCACACCCGACCGCCGCCCCCGCCACGAGGTCACGCGGCGCATCGCCCACCGCAGGCACGCCCTTCAACTCCATCCCATAGCGTTCAGAAATTTGCTCAAACAGGCCCGGCTCGGGCTTGCGGCAATGACAGGCGTCGCTGGGTGAATGCGGGCAGTAAAACACGGCGTCCACCCGGCCACCGGCGGCGGCCAGCAGGCCGTGCATTTTGGTGTGCATGGCATTGAGCGTGGACACATCAAACAAACCCCGCCCTAAGCCCGATTGGTTGGAGGCAATCACCACATGCCAACCGGCTTGGTTCAAACGGGCGATGGCATCCATCGCGCCCGGCAGCGGCACCCACTCGTCAGGGGTCTTGACGAAATCGGGGCTGTCGTGGTTGATCGTGCCGTCGCGGTCGAGAATGACGAGCTTCATGGGGCTGTTCATGGTGCGGCCTGGGGGATAAAGTCAGCTCGCCAAACGCGACAGGTCCGCCACGCGGTTCATGGCTTCGTGCAGGGTCTTGAGCAGGCCTTGGCGGTTCAGGCGCAGGTCCATTTCTTCGGCATTCACCATGACGCCGTCAAAAAAGGCATCCACCGGCGCGCGCAAGGCAGCCAAGGTTTGCAAGGAGGCGGTGTAGTCGCCGGCCTCAAACTGCGCTTTGGCCTGCGGGCCGACGGTTTGCATGGCGGCATGTAGCGCGATCTCGGCCGGCTCTTTCAGCAGCACGGGGCTCACGTGGGCGTCCACGTCACCGGCTTTTTTCAGAATGTTGCCAATGCGTTTGTTGGCGGCCGCCAGCGCGGCCGCTTCTGGCAAGGCGGCAAAGCTGCGCACCGCCTCCAAGCGCTTGGCAACATCGCCCAAGCGCTGGGGGCGCAGGGCCAGCACGGCATCCACTTCTTGTGCGCTGTAGCCTTGCTCGCGCAAACTGCCCGCCAGGCGGTCAAAAATGAAGTCGATCAGCGCGGCGCTCGCGTCGGTGATCTTCTCCCCAAACGCGGGCTGGGCAGCGGCGACCAGGTCGTCCACATCCAGCGCCAAGTCTTTCTCGGTCAGCATGCGAATCACCCCCAAGGCGTGGCGGCGCAGCGCAAACGGGTCTTTGTCGCCCGTGGGCAAATTGCCAATGCCGAACATGCCGACCAAGGTTTCCAGCTTGTCCGCCAGCGCCACCACCAAGCCGATGGTGTTGCGGGGCAACGCGTCACCGGCAAAGCGCGGTTTGTAGTGGTCTTCAATGGCGTCGGCCACCTCCTCGCTCAGGCCGTCGTGGCGGGCGTAGTAGCCGCCCATGATGCCTTGCAGCTCCGGGAACTCACCCACCATATCGGTCAACAAATCGGTCTTGGCCAAGTTGGCAGCGGTGTCGACCGATGGCACCCAATCAGCGCCAGCCAATTGCTGGGCGATGGCCATGGCAATCGCCCGCACCCGCAACACGCGCTCGCCTTGGGTGCCGAGTTTGTTGTGGTACACCACTTTGTCCAGCCCCGCCACGCGAGAGGCCAGCGTTTTCTTGCGGTCTTGGTCGAAGAAAAACTTGGCATCGGCCAAGCGGGGGCGCACCACGCGCTCATTGCCACCAATGACCAAACTGGCGTCGTCCGGCGTGATGTTGCTGACCACCAAAAACTGGTGGGTGAGCTTGCCAGCGGCATCCACCAGCGGAAAGTACTTCTGGTTCGCCTTCATGGTCAGAATCAGGCACTCTTGCGGCACGGCCAAAAACTCAGCCTCAAAGGAGCAGGTCAACACGTTGGGGTGCTCCACCAAGCCAGTCACCTCGTCGAGCAAGGCGTCGTCCTCGATCGGGTGCGCACCGTGGCCTACGGCAGCCGCTGCAGCGGCGAGTTGGCGCACAATTTCGGCGCGGCGCTCGGCAAAGCTGGCAATGACCGTGCCGTCTTTCAACAGCGTGGCGGCGTAGTGGTCGGCATCGGCAATCACCACCGGCGACAACGTGGCCTCAAAGCGATGGCCTTGGGTGGTGTTGCCCGCCGTCAAGCCCAGCGCCTTCACGGGCACCACGGTGTTGCCATGCAAAGCGATGAGGCTGTGCGCAGGGCGCACAAAATTCACACTGGTCCAACCCGGCAACTCGCAGTCGGTCTCCAGCTGGTAACTCATGACTTTGGGGATAGGCAACAGACGAATCGCCTCGTCCAGCGCTTTTTGCAGGCCGGTGTCCAGCGTGGCGCCGGTCACGAGGTTGTCATAAAACAAGGCGTCGGCTTTGCCGTCCGGGGCGCGCTTCAAAGCGGCGACGGCGGCCACTGGGTCGGTCACATCCGCGCCCAAGGCTTGAAGCTTTTTCAACAATGCAGGCGTGGCCTGGCCGTCGGCGTTCAAACCGACGCTCAGGGGCATCAGCTTTTGCTGCACCGCTTTGTCTGCGGCTTTGAGCCAGACATGGCTCACATGCGCGGCCAAGCGGCGGGGGGAGGCAAACGAGGTGACGACAGCGTCGCCATTGATGAGACCCAGCGCACGCAACTGCTCGGCCAACTGAGTGGCAAAGGCGTCACCGAGTTTTTTGAGCGCCTTGGGGGGCAGCTCTTCCACAAACAATTCGACCAGAAGGTTTTTCGTTGTCATGATCAGGCCACCTTCTTCGTCATCTGCTCAACCCACGCCCGTGGCGCCATGGGAAACCCCAGGCGCTCGCGGCTCTCAAAATAACTCTGAGCCACAGAACGGGCCAGATTGCGGATGCGCCCCATGTAGGCGGCGCGCTCGGTCACGCTGATGGCACCCCGGGCATCCAACAGGTTGAAGCTGTGCGCGCACTTGAGCACTTGCTCGTAGGCGGGCAGCGCCAGTTGCACTTCAATCAAATGCTTGGCTTGCTTTTCGTGCTCGCCAAAGGCGTGGAACAAGAAGTCGGCATCGGCATGCTCAAAGTTGTAGGCGGATTGTTCTTTTTCGTTTTGCAAGTACACATCGCCATAGCTCAGGGTGTCGGTCCACTTCAGGTTGTAAACGCTGTCCACACCTTGCAAGTACATGGCCAAGCGCTCCAAGCCGTAGGTGATCTCGCCGGTGATGGGTTTGCAGTCAATGCCACCCACTTGCTGAAAATAGGTGAACTGGGTCACCTCCATGCCGTTCAGCCACACCTCCCAGCCCAGGCCCCAAGCGCCCAGCGTGGGGTTTTCCCAGTCGTCTTCCACAAAGCGGATGTCGTTCTTTTTCAAGTCAAAGCCCAGCGCTTCGAGCGACCCCAAGTACAGCTCCAAAATATTGGCGGGCGCAGGCTTGAGCACCACTTGGTACTGGTAGTAATGCTGCAAGCGATTCGGGTTTTCGCCGTAGCGGCCATCTTTGGGACGGCGGCTGGGCTGCACATAAGCGGCCTTCCACGGCTCAGGGCCCAAAGCGCGCAAAAAGGTGGCCGTGTGGCTGGTGCCGGCACCGACTTCCATGTCAATCGGCTGCAACAGCGCGCAGCCTTGGGCGTCCCAATACGACTGCAATCTCAAAATAATTTGTTGGAAGGTCAACATAAGGTGTGAGGGCTGCGTTGAACGACGCCCTGAATGGGTGAAAACACGCGCACACAAGGCACGCAAGCGCCTGATTTTACGGGGTTCGAGCGCGCCAGCTTAAGGCCGATGGCGGAGGCCCGTTTGGCGTTTTCGCCAAGCGCCCCACGCGGCCAGTGACAGCACGATGCCAATCAAGCCCCAATAAGGCCATAAACCGAAGCGCGCCACCCACGCGGCAAAGGGCGTGACGCCCTCTCGCCCCTCCACCTCGGTGACCAGTGCACCGCGCGTTCCTCGGGCCAAGGTGCTTGTGACACGCCCTTGGTGATCGACGATGGCCGTGGTCCCTGTATTGGTGGCCAGCACAAAGGGGCGGGCAAACTCCAGCGCGCGCATGCGGGCAATGTGCAGGTGCTGGTCCATGGCCAAGCTCTCACCAAACCAAGCCAAGTTGCTGACGTTGACGAACACCGTGGGGGACTGCGCCGGGTCGCTGAACTGCAGGCCCAACTCCTCACCAAACAGGTCTTCGTAGCAAATATTGAGCGCCAAGCGTTGGCCTTGCCATTCAAACTGGGGCTGTTTTTTGGCACCTCGGTTGAAATCGCCCAGCGGAATGTTCATCATCTGCGTGAACCACTTGAACAGCGGCGGGATGAACTCACCAAACGGTACCAGATGCTGCTTGTCATACCGCCAAAGTTGGCCGCGACCCGGCTGAAAACCAACCACCGAATTGGTGTAACCGGCATCCATGTCGCCCAGAGGCATTCCCAAAAGAGCGGCTTGCTCGCCGGTGGCAAAGCGGGTCTGCAAGTCTTGCCAGTAGTCGGGGCGCAATTGCTGGGGCAGCAAAGGAATGGCGGTTTCGGGGGCGATCACCAGCGAAGTTTGACTGGCCAGCAGTTGTTCGTGGTACCACGTCAAGGCCAAGGGCACGCCACTGCCGGGTTCAAACTTTTCATCCTGCGGGATATTGCCTTGCAATAAGGTCACATCCAAGCGACCGGCGGACGTGGTGGACACCCAGGGCGCGCCACTCAGGCTCGGCGCAACGAGTGCCACCAACGCCAGCACGCTCGCCACCGCACTGCCGCGCCAACGCATGCCTTGAGCCAACGTCATGACCCACCACGCAACCAACAGACAGACGCCGTACATGCCAATCCACGGCACATACGCGATCAACGGCCCGTTCAACTGGGCATAGGCCACCGCGCCCCAGCCAAACCCCGTCAACCACACCCCACGCGCCAGTTCAGCCAACAGCCAAAGAGATGCAAAAATGATAGCTGCTCGCGCAGGCTGGACGGGGGCTAGAGCCACAAAAGCGCCACAAATTGCGGCATAGTAAATGGCCAACAACGCGGCCAGTGTGATCACGGCGACGACCGACAGCACCGCAGGCAAGCCGCCGTAGGTGTGCAGCGCAATAAAGATCCACCAGAAGGTGCCTGCCAACCAGGCCGTGGCGAACAGCCCGCCTAACCAAGCCGCCGGGCGCCACGCCTGCCGCGCGCCTTGCGCAAGTGCGGTATGGCGCCAACCGTCCAGCAACCAAGCCAACAACCCCAGTGACAGCAAAGGCAGCCACCACACGGGTTGTCCGTACTGCAAACCCATGGATTGAGAGAGCGCCCCCCCGGTGAGGGGCCACGACAGACTAGCCGCCTGCCCTGCGCCGGCCACCAACGCCAGCACGGCTTGCCACCGGGGAAGGGGCAGTTGCTGACCGCCCGCCCCTGCTCCGTTACGGAGCGTCATCCACCACAGGGGAAACTTTGAACCACTTCACCGCACCGCCTTTGGTGTGCATGACAACGAAGTTCAACCCCGCCAGCGTGAAACGCTCGCCCCGCTTGGGAACATGGCCCATTTCGTGAGCAATCAAGCCACCAAGGGTGTCGAACTCGTCTTCCGGGTCACTGCCCACCAGCTTGACTTTGAAGGACTCCTCCACCCGCTCAAGGGTGGTGTCGCCACTGACGCGAAACGTCCGATCCGCGAGGCTGAAGATATCGCCTGCGTCTTCTTCGATGTCGAACTCGTCCTCAATCTCACCCACAATTTCTTCCAATATATCTTCAATCGTGACCAAGCCTGCCACGCGGCCAAACTCGTCAATGACCACGGCAAGGTGGCTCCGGTTGCCTTGGAAATCAGTTAACAAGTCATTCAACCATTTGCTTTCCGGCACAAAAACTGCAGGCCGCAACATGGCACGAATGCTGTGCTCTGGCGCGCGGTACAACTTAAGCAAGTCTTTGGCCAGCAAAATACCAATGATGTTTTCCCGCTCGCCCTCAAACACCGGGAAGCGTGAATGGCCCGCATCAATGACACCTCGCAGCAAAGAATCCAAGGGCTCGGCAATATTCACCAAGTCCATCCGGGTGGTGGGCACCATGACGTCGCCAGCGGTCATGTCCGCCATGCGCAGCACGCCTTCCAGCATCCGGCGCGACTCGGCCCCGATGATGTTGTTTTGCTCGGCATCGACCAAGGTTTCGATCAGCTCATCTGTCGAATCTGGCCCAGGGTGAATGAACTCGGCCAGTTTTTGAAGAAAGGTGCGCTTATCTTCCCGATCGGGACGCGAAGGATGGGGGTCTGACACAGACAGGGGGGCAGATGATGCCGTTGTTAAAGAACTGCAAGGATAGCGGATTGCAGAGCCCTTGCGGCAAAAGGGCCTCGCTTAACGTGATTCAGGAGGCGTGATTTCGCGGTCTTGGGCATCTGACGCTGTGGAATAAACTGAAAACAGCCCCCCCAGTGCCTTGAACTGCCACTTCAAGCGGTAGTCAGCGCGGGCCACCTGCTCTTCCAGTAACGCCGTCAGCCAGGTGTCCAATGTGGCAGGCCGTAATCTCAGGTGCGCCTCAGACTCGGTGCCATCGCGCTCGACGACCGCACCGGCATCGCGAGCAATTTTGAGCATCACGGCGTTTTCGCTGAGCGCATGAATGAACATGAGACTCACGCCTTCGTTGCGGGCATGCATGGCTGCGCGGTCAAACAACTGCGCACCATAACCCCGCCCACGGGCCGCGCTGGACACCGACACCCCAAACTCGGCGCACAGCTTCAACTGGCGGTCATTGGAAAATGCCAGATGCGCCATGGCAATCAGCTCTAGGCGCCGGTTGTAGATGCCAAAAATCTCATCTCGCTCAAAATTGAGCTTTTCGGTATAGCGGCGAATGTGCTCGTCGCTGGCAGCAAAGCCAAAGCGCAAGTACCGATCACGGGGGTCCAGTGCCAACAAGTGGTTCGCAATGCGCGCACGGTGATTGGTCCCGAGCGTGCGAATCGGAACTCGAATTGAAGATTTCTTGGTGTCCCGACGGGGATGAGCCGCCTGGGGCGTCGGCTGTGAAGCGTTTCCAGCCGCGTCCCAAGGCGGGGCAGACTGTGAGTGGGTGTCTAACATCCCCCGCAATATAAGGGTTTTCCCTAGACTTGTTCGCCTAGGGGCCCAATAGGCTTACAGCGGAACCGCCGTGGTGCACTTGACCCGGTCCAAGACAAAGCTGGTTTTGCAGTCTTGAACGCTGGGGTGATTGAGCAGCGTGTTCATGACGAAATGCGAGTACGCACTCATGTCGCGCACCAGCACCTTGAGGAAATAGTCCATCTCGCCACTCAACGCATCGCACTCCACCACTTCCGGCCAGGTCTGAACGCTGGCTCTGAACAAGTCACGCGGATTGCGTTTGTGGCTTTCGGTGTTCTTCTCTAAACGGACATTGATGTGTGCCATCAATCCCAAACCTACTTTGTCCGGCCTGACCAGCGCGACATAGCGGTCAATCACACCACTGTCTTCCAAGCGCTTCACCCGCCTGAGCACCGCGCTAGGGGAAAGACTAACGATTTCCGCGATTTGGTCATAGGTGGCTCGTCCACTCGCCTGCAAACTGTTAAGTATCAGACGATCAAGCTTGTCAAGTGTTTCCATACCGATCATTCTGCAGGATTCCAGCTTTTTGGGCAATCTACGTTGAACGTATTGCAGTGTTTCATCGAACGATCTCCTCTAAACTGTGTTGAGCGCTGTCTATGGCTTCTTAGCGCCCTCGTCAACCGCCGATGATTTTCCCAGTGAATAAAAAGGAATGCAGCACCATGGCCACAGCCCCCGTTGTTTACGGCGCGAGCGATCGCCCTCCCCGAGGCGACTACACCCGCGCCAACGCGGACTACACCTGCGCGCAAGATTACAGCCAGTACACCGAAACAGACCATGACACTTACCGCAGGCTGTACGAGCGCCAAGAAGCGCTGCTCCCAGGGTTGGCATGCAACGAGTTCATTGCCGCGCTGCCCTCACTGGGCGCGAAAGACCGCATCCCACACTTTGAGGACATCAACCAGCGTCTGCGCACAGCAACAGGGTGGGAGATCGTCACAGTACCTGG